>NZED01000003.1 GCA_002690325.1 Synechococcus sp. ARS1019 | reverse complement strand
GCCTCAGCAACTGATGGTGCTGAGGCGCTGACACCAGCCTGATTCAGCCAGCCGAAGGCAAGGCCCTCATCAAGCTGCCCATTTCCAGAGCTTCCAGGCCGTAACTCCAACCCAAATTGCTCTTGATGCCAGCCCGCTCGAGTGCCTGCTGCATCGTGTCCGTCGTCAGCACCCCGAAAATCACCGGCACACCGGTGTCGCGCGCCACAGCCGCGATGCCCTTGCTCGCTTCTGCCACCACCACATCGAAATGGGGCGTGTCGCCACGAATCACCGCACCCAGGGTGATCACCACCTGATAACGGCCGCTGCGGGCAAGCTGTTGGGCAACCAAAGGCAACTCAAAGGATCCCGGCACCCACGCCACATCCAGTTGCTGACTTTCAGAGGCGGTGTCGATGCCATGACGGTGCAGACAATCGAGACAGCCACTCAGAAGCTTGGCTGTGACGAGATCATTAAAACGGGCAACCACGACGGCGATGCGTAGTCCCGACGCATCATTAAAACGTCCTTCGAAGGTGGCCATACAGGCGGAGCCGACAGATCAGGCCATCGTGGCACCGCCCAGGGTTGAACTGATGTGCGAAAAAGCAATCAGGCCACAAAGAAGCTCACACCCCAATTGAGCAGCACCAGGGCCACCCAGACGCCACCGCCAACAAGGATCAAACGGTTGGAGCGGCCGACGTCCTCACTGGAGGCGTAAAGCACCGGCACTGCAACGATCAGCGCGAAGGACATCACCACCAGGGCCAGCACGGTGAGGGTGTTGATTAACTGCATGGATCAGTGGATCGTCGGGCGATTCTCACACGAGAGCCCCGCCGTTCGCCGACTCCGTCACGGGACTCTTCACACCCTGAAGGCCGAGGGCAGACTCGGTACGATCAGCGCCGCACCACCAGGTCCATGCCCCGGTTGTCCGCTTCCTCCACGGATGAAACCCTGCAGGGCAGCCTGTTTGGCGAGCCAGAGCCGGCTCCAAGCACCTCAAGCGCTGAAGTCATCAGCGATCCCGGCGAACTCAGCGATACCGAGCTCGGGGCCGATGCCGCCGCTCGGCCAAGACATCGCCAGGCCTCTCAATCTGAACGCTCACCGGCGGAGAGCAACGCAGAGGAGGCGACGGACACCAATAAATCAACCGACGTTGAGGACAACGACGAACCGGCCTGGAGCCACCACAGCCTGGTAACGCCAGAGCAGCTCACGCCGATGCTGCGCCATTACGTCGAGCTCAAACTCGCTCATCCCGAACGGGTGCTGCTCTACCGGCTCGGCGATTTCTTTGAATGCTTCTTCGAAGACGCGATCACCCTGTCGCGGGAACTGGAGCTCACCCTCACCGGCAAAGAAGGCGGCAAGGCGATCGGCCGCGTACCGATGGCAGGCATCCCCCACCACGCTGCTGAGCGCTACTGCAGCGACCTGATCCGCCGCGGCTATTCCGTCGCCCTCTGCGATCAACTGGAAACCACCCCCAGCAAAGGGGCTCTGCTCAAGCGCGACATCACCCGGGTGCTCACTCCCGGCACCGTGCTGGAAGAGGGCATGCTCAGTGCGCGGCGCAACAACTGGCTCGCCGCCGTGGTGATCGAGCCAGCAACCCACCAGCAACCCTTGCGTTGGGGCCTGGCCCAAGCCGATGTGAGCACCGGTGAGGTGCAGGTGATGGAGCGGAAGAGCAGCGATGCTCTCCATCAACAATTGGCCCAGCTCGAGGCCTCCGAACTGCTCTGGAGCGGAGACGAGAGCGCACCGGCCTGGTGTCCGGATCGGCTGCGGCTCACCCCAATGGCCAGCACGCCCTTCAGCCGGCCGGAGGCGGAAGCCGCACTGCTGCAGCACTACAACCTCTCCGGCCTCGATGGCCTCGGCCTCCCGGAACTCCCCCTGGCCCTGCGGGCGATCGGAGGTCTGCTGCGCTACCTGCGCGACACCCAACCGCTAGAGGACAACGCCAGGGTGCCCCTGGANGTGCCGGCGATCGTGCACNGCGGCGANGCCCTGGTGCTCGATGCCCAGACCCGCCGCAANCTNGAGCTCACCGCCACCCAACGCGATGGGGTGCTGCCNGGGTCGTTGCTCTGGGCGATTGATCGCACCCTCACCGCCATGGGCGGCCGCTGCCTGCGGCGCTGGCTGGAAGCCCCNCTGATGCAACGCAGCGCCATCGAACAGCGGCAGGCCATCGTGACGGCATTGGTGGAGCAACGCAGCCTGCGCCAAAGCTTGCGCCGCCTGCTACGACCCATGGGTGATCTAGAGCGCTTGGCCGGACGGGCTGGAGCGGGCCATGCCGGCGCACGCGACCTGGTGGCGATTGCCGACGGCATCGAACGATTGCCGAAATTGGCGGCTCAGCTGGACGGCGCCATTAGCGGTGGGCCGCCATGGNTCCACACATTGATGGAACCGCAACAGAACCTGCTCGAGCTGGCCGACAGCGTGCGCCATGCCTTGATCGACAGCCCCCCGTTGTCGCTGAGTGAGGGCGGACTGATCCATGACGGCGTCGACCCTCTACTCGATGGCCTGCGCAACCAACTCGATGATCAGGAGGCCTGGCTAGGNCAGCAGGAGCAGCAAGAACGCCGACTNAGCGGCATCACCACNCTNCGNCTGCAGTACCACCGCACCTTTGGCTACTTCCTGGCGGTCAGCAAGGCAAAAGCCGCGGCCGTGCCGGATCACTGGATCCGCAGGCAAACCCTCACCAATGAAGAGCGCTTCATCACCCCAGAACTGAAGGAACGCGAGGGCAAGATTTTTCAGCTCAAGGCTCGTGCCTGCCAGCGCGAATACGAACTGTTCGTGCAGCTCCGCGAGCAGGTAGGGGCCATGGCGGCTCCAATCCGCGATGCAGCCCGTGCCGTGGCCGGCCTGGATGCCCTCACCGGCCTGGCCGATGTCGCAGCCACCAGCGGTTATTGCGCCCCCACCCTCTGCGACAGCCGCACACTCACGCTCGAAGCCGCACGGCATCCGGTGGTGGAACAACTGCTCGTGGAACGACCCTTCACACCGAATGATGTCGCCCTGGGGACGGACACCGACCTGGTGGTGCTCACCGGCCCAAATGCCAGCGGCAAAAGCTGTTACTTACGCCAGATCGGGCTGATTCAATTGCTGGCGCAAATCGGCAGCTGGGTACCGGCCAAGGCCGCCACCGTGGGCATCGCCGATCGGATCTTCACCCGCGTCGGCGCCGTCGACGACCTGGCCGCCGGCCAGTCCACCTTCATGGTGGAAATGGCCGAAACCGCCAACATCCTTCACCACGCCAGCGAACGCTCCCTGGTGTTGCTCGATGAAATCGGCCGAGGCACCGCCACCTTTGATGGCCTCTCGATCGCCTGGGCGGTGAGCGAACATCTCGCCGGCGATCTCCAGAGCCGCAGCGTGTTCGCCACGCATTATCACGAGCTCAATGCGCTAGCAGGCGAACGACCGAACGTGGCCAATTTCCAGGTTCTGGTGGAAGAAACCGGGGAGGATTTGCTTTTCCTGCATCAGGTGAGCCCTGGGGGAGCCAGCCGCAGCTATGGCATCGAAGCTGCGCGGCTTGCCGGAGTGCCGGCCGCGGTGGTGCAACGGGCCCGCCAGGTGCTCGATCAGCTCGTGGCTTGATGGAGTTCCACAGGCCAGAGGGCTTGGCCAGAGAGATCCGGCGCCACTGGCTCCGTCAAAACTCTGTGCAGCTGCGCCATGCCCTGGAACAGACCTTTGGCGACAGCACAGAACACGATCCCCATGTTGAAGCGGTGATCGCAGCGGTGTTCGCCACCCTCACCGCCAAGCAAGCAGCGCAGTTTCGCCAGGAGCTCAACAACTTCCAACGCGAACGCCTCTGGAGCCAACAACGCCGCCGCCGCAACGAACGGGCCACCCGACGCTTTTTGAAGCGACAGACCATCGCAGCGAACTGCTGCGATGTGATCTGCATCGCCTCCAACGAAGGTCCCTAAATCGCTGAATTCATCCACCACTACCTCGCTCAAGGCTTCAGCAACCTGTTCATCGGACTCAACAACGACAGCTCCGGCCAGACCGGCCCGATCGTTGAGGCCATCGCAGCCCACTACCCCCAAGTCCATCTGATCAACACCGACCGCGCCCACCGACGCGGTCAACAACGCGCCTCCTATGGAAGCCTTTACAACCATGCCTCCCGGGAGTCCTCCTCCTCCCATTGCTTGATCGTCGATGTCGATGAGTACTGGGTTGCCAATCCCCTGCGGCTGTCGATCAACGCATTTCTGGCGCAGCATCCCGATGCCGATGTGATCTCGTTCAACTGGCTGCACTGCCATGGCTCCAGCCTCTTCGGCAATCCACTCGACCTCTCCAACACACAGCTCCGGCTGACCGACCAGTTCAAAAGCCTCTTCCGCTACGGAATCCCCATCACAGACCTCGGTGCACATGCACCAACGGTGCTGGGAGAAGTGCGGCACATCGTCAGCGGCGGGAAAGAAGTGCGCAGCCGCAACACGAGCAGCTCCCATAGCCACCAACTGAGAAAACGCGGCGTGGCCGTGCGACCTGATCAACAGCTGAGTGGGTGGGTGATCCACCGCCATACCCGCTCCGACCTGGAACACGCCGCAAAACTGCTGCGACCCCACGCCAATCAGGACGCGGCGGTGCCGTTCAAAAGCAACCGCAACGGCGCGCCGCCACGAGAGGAATCAGCAGCCTCACGGCAGCTGGCGCAGGCCTTGCTGGGGGACGAGCGTGGAGCGCCGGAGCCTTACCGCCAAAGCCTCGCAACCTTCATCTCGGAGTGTTCGATTGCAGACGCCATCGATCGAGCCCGTAGCAGCATTAATGAAGCGACGATTCGCGCACAGATTGAGGCCATCCCCCCTGCCGTGGTTCAGGCCAACCGTTTGATCTGGAAGCGAAGCTTCCGCCGGAGTCGCTTCTTGGAGCNACTANAACAACGGGCCAAGCTCAATGGGAGCCAGCCATCTTCTGGCGAAGCTGTTTGACCCGATCGCGGAGGTTGGCCGCCTCCTCGAAATCAAGTTTTTTAGCCGCCTCCTTCATCTTGCTTTCGAGCTGATCGATCAGCTCGGGCAACGCCTCAAGGGCTAATCCGGCATCTGGATCGTTCTCCAGAGCCTTGGCTGCTTTGCCCACAACCTCCACAAGGTCGGCATCCGNGCCGTCTTGTTTGAGCTTTCGGGAGAGCTCGAGGAAGCTCAGGATCGAATTACTGGCCTTCTTGCCTGCCGCCGTCGGCACGATGCCGTTGTTCTCGTTGTGGGTCTGCTGGATCTTGCGNCGCCGCTCGGTTTCCTCGATCGCCTTGGCCATCGAGTCGGTCATGTTGTCGGCATAGAGCAAGGCCACGCCCTCCACGTGCCGTGCCGCGCGGCCGATGGTCTGAATCAANGAGCGTTCCGCCCGTAGGAACCCCTCCTTNTCGGCATCGAGGATCGCCACCAAGGAGACCTCTGGCAGATCCAGCCCTTCTCGCAANAGGTTGACNCCCACGAGCACGTCGTATTCACCCAACCGCAGGTCCTGAATGATCTCGATGCGTTCAATCGAGTGGATCTCAGAGTGGAGATAGCGCACTCGCACCTTGTTTTCAGCGAGGTAGTCGCTCAGATCTTCTGCCATGCGCTTGGTCAACGTGGTGACCAACACCCGTTGATTCTTGGCGGCCCGATCACGGATCTCCCCCAGAAGGTCGTCCACCTGGCCGGTGGTGGGCCGCACCTCCACGATCGGATCGAGCACCCCTGTGGGACGAATCACCTGTTCGGCCACCTGCCCACCGCTGACCTCCATCTCCCAGTTACCGGGCGTCGCCGACACGAACACGGTCTGTTTGGCCTTCTGCCAGAACTCCTCGCCTTTCAACGGGCGGTTATCGGCGGCACTGGGCAAGCGGAAGCCATGCTCAATCAGCACTTTCTTGCGGGCCTGGTCGCCGTTGTACATCGCCTGCAGCTGCGAACAGGTGACGTGGCTTTCATCGACGATCAGCAACCAATCATCGGGGAAATAATCAATCAGGCATTCCGGCGGTGTGCCCTCCTCACGACCAGCCAGATGACGGGCGTAGTTCTCAACCCCGTTGCAGTAGCCCACCTGCTGCAACATCTCCAAGTCGTACTTGGTGCGCTGCTCAAGCCGCTGGGCCTCAAGCAATTTGCCTTCGGTGTTGAGCGCATCAAGACGCTGATTCATCTCCGTGCGAATCGCCTTGATCGCTGTATCCAGGCGATCCTTCGGCGTCACGAAGTGCTTCGCCGGGTAGATGTTCACCGTCTCCATACTTTGGAGAATCTCACCGGTGGTGGGGTCCACATAGCGAATCGCTTCCACTTCATCACCGAATAGTTCGATCCGCACCAAGCGGTCCTCATAGGCCGGCCCGATTTCAAGAACATCGCCTTTCATCCGGAAACGTCCGCGGGCGATCTCGGTGTCGTTCCGGCTGTACTGGTTATTCACCAGCTCGCGCAACTGACCGCGAATGTTGAGCGTTTCCCCCACCTCAAATTTGACCGCAGCTTTGAGGTATTCGCTGGGAATCCCTAAACCGTAAATACAACTAATCGATGCCACNACNATCACATCNCGNCGNTCAAANANNGAGCGNGTNGCCGANTGNCGCAGCATGTCGATCTCTTCNTTGATCGANGCCGTCTTGGCGATGTAGGTNTCGCTGACCGGNACGTAGGCCTCCGGTTGGTAATAGTCGTAATAGGAGATGAAATATTCGACAGCGTTCTCTGGAAAGAACTCGCGCAACTCATTGCACAGCTGCGCCGCCAATGTCTTGTTATGGGCCAACACCAAGGCAGGGCGGCCGGTTTTGGCAATCACGTTCGCCATCGTGAACGTCTTGCCCGTTCCGGTCGCCCCCAACAGCGTTTGATAGCGCTGTCCGTCATTCACACCGTCCACCAACTGGGCGATCGCCGTTGGTTGGTCACCTTTCGGGGTATAGGGCGCCGTCAGGTCGTAAGCGGGCATGACAGGGCTGGGCTTAACGCCGGGGCAGACACGTTAGGGCCAGCGCTCAAGCCAGTGCTGCTCGGATCACCTCAACATCACCGAGGCCCAGAACACGAATGAAGACCGCACTGATCACGCTGTAGGCCACAGCACCGAGAACAGCACTGCTGAGGCCGTTCTTCAGACGGAAGCCATCAATTAGGGCGGCCGCCAAGGCGAACAACACCACGGTGATGAGCCAATTGAACAGCCAACTCACCGGAGCGATCAGCCCACCAAGGCTGGCCACGGCCCAGGGCAACGCCAACACCAGCTTCAAAGGCACGATCAAAACCGTGCCTAAAAGACCAATCGCTATGGCCGACCAAAGGGCCGCCTGAAAGCTGGCCAGCTCAACCCCAAGCGGCATCGCCGCCACCAGAAGCAACACCAGGGCTCGAACAGGCCATTGAAGTAGCCAGCCGATCAGTCCCATGGGAGCACTGCAGGGTTGAACCCAGGCTAGGTCTGTCGTCAGACGCGGCTGGCGACCGAAGCAGCTAAGGCTTCTCGCAAACCGCGCACAACGGCCACCATCGCGAGCTCATCGCTGAGACGATTCACCGCCGAACCAACACCCACGCCACTGGCACCCGCGGCAATCGCCATTGGCAAGGTGACGGAGGACAGACCTGATGCACAAAGCACAGGAGCTGCAAGCTCTGCAGCCTGCAAAGCAGCGCTAATGCTGTGGGCAGCAGCCAAGGTGGGAGCGGCCTTCTCGATCAAGCCGAGGCTTCCAGCACTGAACGGTTTGGCGCTGGTACCCCCCTCAGTCTGAATCAAATCCGCACCGGCGGCCACCAAATCCACCGCCAGCTGTTCTTGCTGATCCATCGGCAGCACGTGCGGAACGGTCACGCTCAGCACCACATCGGGCAACAGTGCCCGGGTTTGGTGGGTTAAAGCAAGGACCTCATCCGCTCCGAAGATCCGGCCCTGGGGATAAAAGGCATCGAAATTGCCGATCTCCACCATCACCGCACCAGCAGCGACGGCGGCAGGGAACTGCTCGGGCTCTACGGATGAAACACACACCGGCACGCCACCGGACACCTCAATCGCCAGCTTGACCAGCTCGGCATCGCAGGCCACATCAATCAAATCGGCACCACCACCGCCAGCAGCACGGGCCACGCGCGCCACGCTGGCAGCGTCAAAGTTCATGAGGCCGGCAATCACCTTGAGGGTGCGACGCTCAACCAGGCTCTGCTGAAGCGCAGCAGGCAACTGTTGAAGACGGGTCATGGTGGTGGACAAGTATCCACCGATTCTCACACCGTGGGTGTGCGCAACCGTTGACCGTGACCTGGAGCGCTTGGCACCACCGCTTTCACCAGCACCTGCTGGATCAGCCCGCGCTGCTCCCGCGAGGAGGGCTGCTGCTGTTGGCCGTCTCCGGTGGACAGGATTCCATGGCCCTATTGCAGCTGTTGCTGGATCTCCGCCATCTCCATCAGTGGGATCTCATGCTCTGGCATGGCGACCATCGCTGGCATGACGGGTCAGAGCAGATCGCCAATGAGCTGCAGACCTGGTGCACGCAACACGGCCTGGCCCTAGTGATCAGCCAAGCGAAAGCCAATGAGGCGAGCACGGAGGNCGCTGCTCGGCACTGGCGCTACCAAAACCTGCTGAGCNACTGCAATCAACTGGGCTGCGACGCCGTCACCGCACATACGGCCAGTGATCGCGCCGAAACCATGCTGTTCAACCTGAGCCGCGGCAGCGACCTCGCAGGACTCAGCAGCCTGCCCAGCCAACGCGCGCTATCGACAAACCAACCCAATAGCCCCCAATTGCGGCGCCCCCTTCTTCTCTTTACCCGAAACGAAACGGCCGCGATTTGTCGAGATCTGAAGCTGCCGATCTGGCTCGACCCCAGCAATGCCAGCCAGGCCGGAGCGCGTAATCGCATCCGCCACAGTGTTTTACCGGTCCTGGAAGAACTCCATCCAGGTTGCAGCCTTCGCATGGCCGCCACAGCAGAGCGTCTCTCCCATCAGACCGCAAGCCGCACGGAACTCACCGACCTGGCTTTGCAGCAACTGCGCTTGGACAACGGTCTGAACCGTCGACAACTTGGATGCCTGACGACGACGACACGGACCATGATCCTGGCCAGATGGCTAGCAGCAAGCGGTGTAACCGGAGTTTCAGCAGCCGTCCTGAATCAGCTCAGCCAGCGCCTCAGCAAAGGGCAACCCGGGGGCCAAGCGTGCCTGAGCCGAGAATGGACGCTGACTTGGCGGGGCGAAACAATCAAGCTGGAGCCCAGCAAAGAAGAGCCTGCTAAATCGAAGCCCGTTGATCCAAGTAATCCGACCAAGAAGACCTCCTAAATATGATTATCTCAAAGACCAACAAATTTGTATTTATCAAGGGCCGAAAGGTGGCCGGAACCAGCATTGAAGTCGGACTCAGCACGCTTTGCACGTCCGACGACATCCTGACACCGATTACACCCATCGACGAGCTACTACGGCTCAAGACCACAGGCCTAATGGCCCAAAACTATGGAGCTCACCCAGCCAAGCTCAAGCGATATCGACAAGCCCTCATCANCTCAGAACAGCAAACAAAACTGAACTGGTCATCCATTCGCAAGCCCCGCGGCAGCTATGGCGGACACATGAGCTTGAGCNATATGGAAAAGGCCTTTGGTGGCTTTGATCAAGACTGGACCATCATTGCCATCACCCGCTGCCCCTACGAACAAGCCCTCTCAAGAATCAAACATTCCGCAAACAAGCAGGCAGTGCAAGAACGCAGCATTGAATCCCTGAATTCCAACAGCATTTTGTTCCAACAAGCGAAGGAACGATTCATCGAGAAAGCATCACAGCAAACCATTCGCACGAATATTGACCTGTACAAAGACGCCAAAAAAAACTTACGCCCAACCTTTTATCTTCGCTACGAGCGACTGAACCTCGATTATGAAATTCTCATGCACAAGCTCGGACAAACAACCTTTGAACTACTGCCACATTTAAAAAAAACCAACACAACGACGAGGGCAACCCCTCAGGACCTCTTCAACCGGGATGAGATTGAAATCATCAATCACTGTTTTGCAGAGGAATTTGAACAATTCAGCTACACGCAGCTTTAGTGGAATTTGTAAAGCAGCAGAGAAAAGCATGAGCTGCTGTAAAATCTCAAAAAAGCTGCCCTGATGACGAAAACCTTTATCCTCGGCGTCGGCGCTCAAAAAGGCGGAACAACTTGGCTTCATCGCCAGCTGAATGACAACAACAATATCGATTTAGGCTTTCGCAAGGAATACCATGTATTCGATGCTATTGAAGATTACGAGAGAAACAAAGAAGGCAAAAAACCAAAAAACGGATTTCGAGAAAAAAGAATCAATAAAATTCTTAATTCCCATAAACGCGGAACGCTAGGCCGGAACCTTGCCATGGGCCGCAAAAAATCGCGGTATACCTCACTAGAACTTGCTTTTATTGACAACGTTGACAACTACTTTGACTATTTTGACTACCTCTACCTAAAAAATCCCGAAGTAAATGCAGTTGGAGATATTACTCCAAATTATGCTCTACTTCAGGCTAAAACCTTTCAACTGATTCGCCAGGGCCTCGAGAAACGAGGCTTTGATGTGAAGGTCTTTTTTCTGATGCGTGATCCAGTCGAACGGGTCTGGTCGCTTGCACGGATGAAACAACGCAATATGGATAATGAAAAAAGAGATCAATTTGATGAATTCAAATATATCGAGAAAGCAGCAGACAATGGCTTCACAAGCTATAAATCCCAATACGACAAGACAATCAATCAGCTTGAGGAAGCCTTTGACCCAACTCAGATCCATTATGGATTCTATGAAAACCTCTTTGAAGCAGACAACTATTACCGAATCAAAAATTTTTTAGACATCCCGTTGAAACCTTTCGACTCGTCTCAGGTTTTCAATGCGTCTCCAAAAAGCAGTTCCCTGCCAGCCGAGCTTAATCAAAAACTCGTACAACATTTTAAGCCAACCTACGACTACATTGCGCAGAGACATGGAGACACTGTGTTAAAGCTTTGGCAAGGCTATCAATATCTATAAATCAAGCCTGAATGTAACCGCCGGGTCGGATTTGCTGCACCGCCTCATTCAGGCTTTGCTGATCCTTTCGGAGGTCGATGAATGCGGACAAATCGGCGACAAAGCCAGGTGGGTCGAGAATTGCTTTTTCGTAGCTGCAAAGAAATGTGGGCTTATTGAACTTATGAATTTGCTCAATATTTTTGAGCTGCCAGCTCANATGCTGNTTNATCACCCGAGTTGGCAACTGAGCCTTNCCCTCCTTTTGCACGCGCTTTCGCGAAAGAGGCCTGAGCGAAGAGGCCACAGGATCTCTCAGCACACAAATCAAGTGAGGATTTCTCACTTGCTTGATAATTAAAGGCAAATAAAGATGTGCACGAGGATATTTCCAGCCCCAAACATCATGCCTGCCATTACGTCGATTAATTGCGCGCAGCAACGCTCGCGCCATCAACTTCGGATCTTCTTTTAATGCATCCGACATCTTGTCGTAATTAAATTCGTCATCCTCATAATTGGATGGCAANNNAGACCCCATTCCAACGCCAAGCTGCTCAGCAACACGNGCAATCATTGTTGTTCCGCCNCGNGGAANACCAAAGATGATGAAGGTTTTCTGATTCAGATCGTTATCAACTGAATCAGATTCTTGCTTGGAACCATGCAGGTAAAGGGATGACGAAAATTTTTCAAAATCCTGCATACGTCATTGACTTATTCACCTGATAGAGCAATTGTACACCGNGATTTTTGTCATCAAGACCCATAAAAATCGCAGCCTGATTCATTCAGACGGCATGACCGCAGCACGAAGCAGTGCATTCACGGCGGCACCCACCAACCCAGCTCCACCGCGGGTTCCCTCCAGCCGGATGTGGCACTGCGCACTTTGCGCAACACGGGATTTACTGGCCAGCACCCCGATGAACCCCACAGGCATCGCAACAATCAAACTCGCAGGACGTGCCCCCTCGCCCACGCAATCGAGCAATCGCTCCAATGCCGTTGGNGCACTGCCGATCAGCACCACCGGTGCAGGCAGATCGTCTCGTTTGGTGAGTGAAAGCCAGGCCCGCTCAAGGCCCTCAGCAGACCGCGTTGATCCAGGCGGCGCCTGATCAGGAGCCCAGTCCAGCACCGTTTGCACCGTTGAGCCCAAGGTTCGCCGCGCCATCGGCGCCACNGCCGCTGCCGCCATCGCTGTNTCCGTCAAGATCGGCGCCCCCTGCCGAAGTGCAGCCAAGCCGGCCTCACAGGCTCCCGGACTGAATCGCAGTAGCGCGCCGATCCCAAGGTCACCACTGCTGTGCACCAGACGTTCCAACACCTGCTGTTGAAGCGGATCCAAACCCGTCTCCCCCAGCTCAGCACGGATCANNCGAATGCTGTCGGTGAAAATTGGATGATCGAGAGCCATACCTGGCATCATCAGCGAACGCTTCAAGCGGTGATGCCGATTCATCTGATCTGGGGAGATGACGCCGCTGCACGGGACCGGGCCATCGACGCGCTGATCCACGACAGCCTTGATCCCACCTGGAGCAGCATCAATCTCAGCCGTCTGGATGGTGCCGAGAGTGGCCAGGCGGATCAGGCCCTCGAAGAAGCCCGTACACCTCCCTTCGGCGGCGGAGATCGAGTGGTGCTGCTGCAGCGCAGTCCGTTCTGCAACGGCTGTCCCAGTGACCTCGCCGATCGTTTTGAAGCCGCCNTTGATCTCATCCCAACCAACAGCCATCTGCTGTTGGTGAACCCCGCCAAACCGGATGGTCGGCTGCGCACGAGCAAAGCACTGCAGCAGCGCATCAAANAGGGGCANGCCAAGGAACAACGCTTCCCACTTCCCGCGATCTGGGACGGAGCCGGCCAACGGCAACTGGTGCAGCAGACCGCCGATGCCCTCAACTTGACGTTGAAAACAGACGCGATCGATGCCCTCGTCGATGCGATTGGCACCGACAGCGCAAGGCTGGAGTCGGAACTNCGCAAACTGGCGCTGCGCAGCACGACCATCACGGCTGAACTCGTCCACGAGCTGGTGGGAGGCCGGGCCACCAATGCACTGGCCGTCGGAGATGCCCTGCTCGATGGCGATGCTGGAGAGGCCGTCGCACGCTGGGATGCACTGATTGATGCCGGTGAACCGGCACTCCGCATCGTGGCCACCCTCACTGGGCAGATCCGCGGATGGCTCTGGGTGAGCCTGCTGGAGGCCGATGGAGAGCGGGATGTGAGTGTGATTGCCAAAGCCGCTGGCATCGGAAATCCCAAACGGATTTACGTGATGCGCAAACAACTGCAAGGGCGCCCCCCCAAACGCTTTCTCTCCCTCTTGAGTCGTCTGTTGGACGTGGAAGCGCGGCTGAAATTAGGGGCGCAACCCTGCGATGCNTTTCGCGATGGCTTGCTGGGCTGAGCGGTCGACGACGCCCNCGAGCCGATCGGGTGAGAAAATCCAGCGTTGCTCAGACCTGGCGCATGGCTCTGTTGGTGCAGAAATTTGGTGGCACCTCGGTTGGAAGCGCCGAACGGATCCAAGCGGTGGCAAGGCGGATTGCAGCCAGCAAAGAAGATGGCCACGACCTCGTGATCGTGGTGTCCGCCATGGGCCACACCACCGATGAACTGAGCACCCTGGCCGATGCGGTGAACGGTCAGCCGCCCCAGAGNGAGATGGACATGTTGCTCGCCAGCGGCGAGCAGGTCTCGATNGCGGTGCTGGCGATGGCCCTTCATGCCTTGGGCATCCCCGCGGTGTCGATGACCGGGCCCCAAGTTGGCATCGTCACCGAATCGACCCATGGCCGGGCACGCATCTTGAGCATCCGCACCGATCGGGTGAAATCCAGACTCGCCGAGGGCCAAGTTGTTGTGGTCGCAGGCTTCCAAGGCACCAGCACTGGGCCGGACGGCACNGCTGAAATCACCACCCTGGGCCGCGGTGGCTCGGATACCTCTGCCGTTGCCCTCGCTGCAGCCCTCGGTGCTGATGCCTGTGAGATCTATACCGATGTCCCCGGCGTCCTCACGACAGACCCGCGCAAGGTGACCGATGCGCAGCTGATGGATCAGGTGAGTTGCGACGAAATGCTGGAGCTGGCCAGCCTCGGGGCCTCCGTGCTCCATCCCCGTGCCGTCGAAATCGCCAGGAATTACGGCGTGCCNCTCGTCGTGCGCTCCAGCTGGAGTGATGCACCCGGCACCCGGCTCACCAGCCGCTCCCNACGACCNATCGGCCGNGATGGCCTCGAACTGGGCAGCCCTGTGGACAGCGTTGAAAACGTGGATCAACANGCCGTGATCGCCCTATCGCACATTCCCGATCAACCCGGCATCGCGGCTCGCCTCTTCGAAGCCCTGTCTGACGCCTCGATCAATGTGGACCTCATCATTCAGGCCACCCACGAAGGCAGCAGCAACGACATCACCTTCACCGTTGCTGAGGCAGACCTCGAGCAAGCACGGAGCGTGAGCCGCACGGTTCTCGACAGCCTGGGAGGCGAGTTAGCCGCGGAAGGCGGCATGACGAAACTCAGCATCGGAGGGGCCGGAATCATGGGCCGCCCGGGCATCGCTGCGCTGCTGTTCAACTGCCTCAGCCAACAGGGAATCAATCTGCGACTNATTGCCACCAGCGAAGTGAAAGTGAGCTGTGTGATCGACTCCAGCCACGGCAGCAAAGCGCTGCAGGCCGTGCGCCAAGCCTTTGAAGTGAGCGATGCACAGGTGCATCTGAATCCAACGGTGGACGACAACGACGAACCGGAAGTTCGCGGAGTGGCGCTGGACCGTGATCAAGCCCAACTCACCGTGCGCCATGTGCCCAATCGGCCCGGAACCGCCGCAGCGCTCTGCACGGCCCTGGCCGACGCTGGNATCAGCCTTGACGCCATCGTCCAGTCGGAACGGCAGCACGGCGACGGCAGCCGAGACATCAGTTTCATCCTGCGCAAAGACGATCGTGCCCGCGCCGATGTGGCCTTAGCNCCCCTGCTAGCGCAATGGCCGGGAGCGGCTCTAGACGATGGGCCGAGCATCGCCAGGGTCAGCGCTGTCGGAGCGGGAATGCCCTCCACGGCCGGCACCGCCGGCCGGATGTTCAGGACTCTCGCTGATGCCGGCATCAACATCGCGCTGATCGCGACTAGCGAAATCCGCACCAGCTGCTTGGTTCCCGAAGAACATGGAGTGGCGGCGCTGCAAGCGGTTCATGCCGGATTCCAACTGGGCGGTCAGGAACGACACACCGCTCAAGGAACCGCATCGCCACTCGAGAACGCCTAACTAGCGATACAACGGGGTATCTAGTGCTCCATTGAGTTGGATCNGGACTTCCAAGCGCGCTACCAGCAGGCCGAACAGGCCTATGGCGAAGGGTCTTACTCCGATGCCCACGCCATGGCCTCCGACCTGCTCTCTGAACTGGAGAGCACGGCCCATGACGCCGGGACTGCATCGGCCTGGTTCGGCTGGCGCAGCGTCGTCGCCNTANTNCTTGGCCACATCGCCNTGCANGGGCTCCACCAACCCAAGGAAGCTGCAGANTTCTACGCNCTGGTTCTAGACAGTCAACCGCCAGANATCCAGGCCCAACTGGCACAGCAGGGCTTGGCTCTCGCTCATCAAGCAAGCCTGGCTGCAGAGATGCCAGAGCCTGAGCCAGTGCACAGCGCTGAGGCAACCCTTGGGTTGAATACGCCCAGCGATGCTGCGCCCAGCACCGATCTTCTGAAAGATCCCTTTCTGCTGGAGGACACCCAACGCAGCAAGCCAACGACCAATGCGCCGCGCAGCACAGCGATGCCCTGGCTTGAAGAAGCCATTGCTCCCACACCGAAGCTCGAATCAAAGGACCTCGAAACACCAACCCAAGGGAGCGAGGTCTCACTGGATCAGGTCAACCAACCCCTCGAAAAACCACCGCAAATCGTTCAAAACGAAGACTCCAACCCCGACCAAGACGAGGCACTGTTGGAGTTCACGGAAGACCCTCAACCAAGCCAACAAGACCCCATGGACCTGCTGCGGGACTCCTGGATCCGAATCACAGTGGACCCATCACTCCTGGACACAACAAAGGGTGAGGCCAAAGCCCCACCCTCCTGGCGTCTGCGGTTGAGTCGGCTCTTCAGACGCTCAAACCGCCGCTGAGCGACGACGACGGGTACGACCGGCTGGCATCTCCGGTTCTGGCTCGGCCTTTTTCTCAGCAACCGCTGTCACCGCAGCCGCGGGTGCGGCCACGGGAGCGGGAGTGGCTGCCGGCGCCGCTGATGCGGATGCTGGAGGATTCCGAACCGGTGCCGGTGTACTGCGGCGGCCACCGCCACCACCCGCGCCGGCATTGCGGCGGCCGCGAGGCGCCGGACGATCGTCGGGCTCAGCATCTGCTCGGCCTTTGTAAGCGGGAGTACCAGCCGGAGCAGGCTGCACCAAGCACAGGATCAGAGGCTCAACCTGGAGCTCACGCCGCATGCGCCGGCCAAGACCCACTTCGACCTCTCGCTGCACTCCCATCCAATCCACTTCCGGTGCCTTGCCACCGGTGTTNCGGCANAGCTGCTTCCANNNGTTCTCNAGCACCCAGNTGATTTCNCGCTCGGTCCACATNGACATCTTGCGGGCATCAGCNGTGGTGACCACACCNCGCANNTTNACCCGNGGNGGCGCCACCATCTGACCNTCNGTNCTGATCGCNGCNAGGATNGTGANGATGCCGTCNTCNGCNAGCTGCTGACGCTCNTTNANCACNCNGGCNTCAACGATGCCGTTGCGGGANTGATCNAGCAGNTCGATGCCNGCCTTCACCGGATCNCCCTTNCNGATNGAATCCGGNGTNAGCTCNACNACATCACCNTTGTCGATGATCAGNGTGTTGGTCNACCGGNANNCCCATGGAATGNCCNGTCTTGGCNTGGCNGAACNAGCATGCGGTGCTCNCCGTGCACNGGCACNAAGAANTTNGGNTTGGTNAGAGCCANCATCAGCTTCTGGTCTTCCTGGAANCCNTGGCCNGANACNTGAATNCCNTCGCCTTTGCCGTAAACGACCTTGGCGCCCAGCATCATCAGCCGGTCGATGGTGTTCACCACAGAAATCGTGTTTCCGGGGATCGGGCTTGCCGAGAAAATGATTTTGTCGCTGGTTTTCACCTTCACTTGGGGATGCTCACCCCGTGAAATGCGGCTTAAAGCAGCCAACGGTTCACCCTGGCTGCCGGTCATCAGCAACAGCGTTTCGCGATCTGGAACGTCATTGATCTGCTTGATCGGAACGAAGAGATCGTCGGGAGCACGCATATAGCCCAACTCTCGAGCCTTAGCGATCACATTCAGCATCGAGCGGCCCAACAANCCCACCTTGCGGCCGTTCTTGAGCGCCAACTCNAGAATCATCGANACCCGGTGAATCGAGCTGGCGAACGTGGTGATGATCACCCGCCCTTCAGCGGTGGCGATATGACGATCCAGGTTGGGGAAGACAGAACGCTCAGGAGGACAGAAGCCTGGGACCTCAGCATTGGTGGAGTCACTGAACAGGCAGAGCACGCCCTGTTCACCGTGATGGGCCAGGCGAGCCATATCGAAGTACTCACCATCGACCGGGGTGTGGTCGAACTTGAAGTCACCGGTGAAGATGATGGTGCCCACTGGTGTGGTGATCGCCAGCGAGAAGCTGTCGGCCATCGAGTGGGTGTTCCGGATGAACTCCACCGAGAAGTGTTGACCCACCTTCACCACATCGCGAGGAGCGACGGTCTGCAGGGTGGTGCGATCAGTGACACCAGCCTCATCCATCTTTCCGGTGAGCATCGACAGGGCCAAACGTGGCCCGTAGATCACCGGAATGTTGAAGTGCTTGAGGTGATGGGCAATGCCACCGATGTGATCTTCGTGACCATGGGTCACGATCATGCCCCGAATGCGTTTCTGGTTCTCACGNAGGAAGCTGGTATCCGGCAGAACCACATTCACGCCATGCATCCCGTCGCTCGGGAATGCCAAACCGGCATCCACAAGCATCAAGTCATCGCCGTACTCAAAAACGCAGGTGTTCTTGCCAATTTCATGGAGACCGCCAAGGGGAATGACCCGCAGACAGGGTTCCTTGGTACGGGAAGTTCTGGAACTGTTGGACATGCAATAAACGGATGTAGNGGGAACGGTCGCGTGAGCCTTTAAGTCGAACCTGACTAGGTCTGACGAACGGCGGCGAGAGCGTTGGACAAGGTGGTTCTCATGGCATCAGGGAGAGGCGATAGCGGTGGACGNGGNGCTCCAACAGGCCAGCCATTCAGCTCCAAGGCGGCTTTGACGGGAATTGGATTGGTGGTGGCAAACAGGGCCTTAAACAACGGAATCAACGCTTCATGTCCGGCGAGGGCCGCTGCACCATCACCACGGACGTAGGCCTCAATCATGGCGCGAATTTGAGGTCCAGCGACATGGCTCGCGACACTCACAACACCCACTGCACCAACGGACAACATCGGAAGCGTTAACCCGTCGTCGCCGCTGTATATCGCCAGACGTGGACCACAGGCCAATCGCAGCGCCGTGACTTCCTCTGTGGTGCCACTGGCAGCTTTAAAGCTGACCACGTTGGGGCAATCCATCAATCGCGCCACCGTGCTGGGNGCCATGGTGCAGCCGGTCCGCCCAGGGATGTTGTAAAGCATCAATGGCAGCTCAGGAGCGGCTTCGGCAATGGCCCGGAAATGAGCTTCAAGGCCGTCTTGGGGAGGCTTGTTGTAGTAGGGCACAACCAGCAGTGCGCCATCNGCTCCNGCGGCGGCAGCTTCACGGGTGGCTTCGATCGCCTCAGTGGTGCAATTGCTGCCTGTCCCTGCCAAAACCTTCGTGTCTGGACCCACAGCGTTGCGGACGGCAGCGAGCATTTGCAGCTGTTCAGTCCAGCTGAGAGTTGGGGATTCACCAGTGGTTCCACACACCAGCAGACCATCGGACCCTTGCTCCACCAAATGACGGGCCAGCCGCCCAGCCAGGNCAAGATCGACCGCACCGCTGGCATCGAAGGGGGTCACCATGGCGGTGACTACCCGGCCAAACGGTGTTGGAGAAAGGGTTGCGGAAGAACTCATCACTTCTGAATCAGCAGTTCCGCGATCTGAACGGCATTGAGGGCCGCACCCTTACGGATCTGATCACCACAGAGCCAGAGCTCCAGAGCGTTCGGATCGCTGATGTCCTGTCGGATGCGCCCAATCGCAACCGGATCGCGACCGGTGACATCAGTGGGCATCGGGAAACGATTGGCGGCGCGATCTTCAATCAATTCGACACCCGGAGCTGCTGCCAACAACTGACGGGCTTCCTCCACTGGAAAAGGACGTTCAAATTCGATNTTCACGGNTTCTGAATGCGCCCGAAGCACAGGAACCCTGACGCAGGTNGCCGTGAAGCGCAGATCCGGAAGCTCCATGATNTTNCGGGTTTCATTCACCATCTTCATTTCCTCCTCGCAATAGTCGTTGTCCTCCAGAGGGGAGTTGTGCAGAAAAAGGTTGAAGGCGAGGGAGTAGGGCAGCACTTCACTGCGGGGATGCCCCCCATTCAGCACTGTCTGCGACAGCGTTTTGAGTTCTTCCATCGCACGAGCACCGGCACCGCTAGCGGATTGATACGTACTAACAACAACCCGTCGCATCGCCCGGCGAGCAGCGAGAGGAGCCAGCGCCAGCGTGAGCAGGATCGTGGTGCAGTTNGGATTGGCGATCACGCCCTTGTGAGAGAACGCCGCATCGGGGTTGACCTCGGGCACCACCAAGGGAACCCCCGTCTCCATGCGGAAAGCGCTGGAGTTATCCACCATCACTGCACCAGCCGCCGTGATTGCGTCGCGCCATTGCCGCGATACCGAACCGCCTGCCGATGCCAACACCAGATCAACGCCCGTGAACGCTTCGGCTGTGACCTCTTGAACGGTGATGGTTTGCCCATACCACTCCACGGTGGAGCCCGCAGAACGGGAAGACGCCAAAAGACGAAGCTCGCCAACTGGGAACTGACGTTCTTGGAGCAAAAGCANCAGCTCTTGCCCAACGGCNCCACTGGCACCCAGAACAGCAACAGTGAGAGGACGGTTAGGAAGCGAGGTGGACAAACGGGTGCGATGGGACAAAAAAGTTGGCGACTGAGGCCGTTGCGGTCGTTTGAAAACGACGACCTGCGGAACAGACCTGAAGCTCGNATCACCTTACTGGCCTAGGCACAAACCACCCGTTTCTTAATGTGAGGGGCTGCCCCGTCGTGCCCCCTCCCTCCGTCATGAGCGCTGCCACCCTGAAGGTGACCACAGAATCCCGCCCCAGCAGCCGTTTGGCGGTCACAGTGACGGTCCCCGGCGAGCGTTGCAAAACGAGCTACGAGGAGGCGATCAACAGCCTGAGCCGCAGCATCAACCTNCCCGGATTCCGCAAAGGCAAGGTTCCACGGACTGTTCTCGTCCAGCAGCTCGGCGGATTGCGCATCCGAGCCACTGCACTGGAAAACCTGGTGGANGGNGTGTGGCGCGACACCATCAAGCAGGAAAATCTCGAACCCCTCAGCCAGCCAGAACTCAGCGATGGGTTCGACAAACTTCTGGATGGCTTCCAGCCCGGTGAAGAGTTGACCTTCACGCTGGAAACCGATGTGGCTCCGACTCCAAAACTNAAAAGCACCAAAGGGCTCAAGGCTGAATTTGAAGCCGTGAGCTTCGATGCCGGCCAGGTGGACGCCATGATCGAAGACTCCAGAAAGCAGCTGGCCACCGTTGTGCCCGTGGAAGGGCGCGCTGCCGAGAAAGGGGACATCGCAGTGCTCGGCTTCAAAGGCACCTACAGCGATGACGGCTCTGAGATCGAAGGAGGCAGTGCCGACTCGATGGATGTGGACCTCGAGAACGGACGCATGATTCCCGGCTTTATCGAAGGCGTCATTGGGATGAAGGTGGGCGACAGCAAAACCGTTGACTGCCAATTCCCCGAGGACTACCCCAAAGAGGACGCGCGGGGCCGCAAAGCCGCTTTTGTGATCGACCTGAAGGATCTCAAGACCCGTGAACTTCCGGAGCTGGACGATGCCTTTGCCAAACAGGCCAGCGAGCAGGACACCCTNGCTGACATGCGCAAGGACCTCGANAAACGCCTCAAAGACGACGCTGAACGTCGCCAAACCAGCAACCGTCGTGATGCCCTGATCGGGGCTCTGGTGGACGAGCTGGACGTGGACCTTCCTGAGGCGTTGATTCAGCAAGAAAGCCGCAACCTGCTGGAGCAAACCGCTGCTCAGTTCGCTCAGCAGGGCATGGACGTCAAATCACTGTTCACACCGGATTTGGTGCGCAATCTGATGCAGAACTCTCGCCCTGAGGCCGAGGAGCGTCTGCGCCGCAGCTTCGCCCTNACGGCCCTGGCCGATGCCGAAGACATCAAAGTTGAAGANAAGGNTGTCGACGCCAAGATCGAAGAGGTGAAGAAGGAACTCTCCGACGACACCAAAATCGATCCGGAGCGTCTGCGCCAGGCCGTCATGGACGACCTGATGCAGGAGCAACTGATGGGCTGGCTCGAGGCCAACAGCACGCTGACTGAAAAAGCTGCTGACGCGGGAGNAGACAAGCCCGCGGCCAAGAAGAAGCCTGCNGCGAAGAAAGCTTCAACCGAGGCAAAGTCCGATGCGGACAACGAGGCGTGAGCAGCGCCCATAGATTGAGCTCACTTTGAAGGACCCGAGCGCGTGATCGACGCCCGCAGTCACCACCCGATNCAGAACCGCTGGCGNTCCGAGATGCCAATCTCGGCGCCCGGTCCTCTGCCGACGGTGGTCGAACAGTCCGGTCGCGGNGATCGCGCCTTCGACATTTACTCCAGACTCCTGCGAGAGAGGATCATCTTCCTGGGCACAGGTGTCGACGATGCCGTTGCCGATGCTCTTGTGGCCCAAATGCTTTTCTTGGAAGCAGAAGATCCCGAGAAAGACATTCAGATCTACATCAACTCACCGGGTGGTTCGGTGACGGCAGGTCTGGCGATCTACGACACGATGCAGCAGGTNGCCCCCGACGTGGTGACCATCTGTTACGGCCTAGCAGCGTCCATGGGAGCGTTCTTGCTNTCCGGCGGAACGAAGGGCAAACGTCTCGCCCTACCCAATGCCCGAATCATGATTCACCAACCGCTAGGTGGGGCCCAGGGTCAAGCCGTGGATATTGAAATCCAAGCCAAGGAAATTCTTTATCTCAAGGAAACCTTGAACGGCTTAATGGCCGATCACACCGGCCAGCCGTTGGACAAAATCGCAGAAGACACCGATCGGGACTACTTCCTTTCCCCGGCAGAAGCGGTTGAATACGGCCTGATCGATCGGGTGGTGGACAGTTCCAGGGACGGAGGAATCGTTACGGACGGCTGACAGCAGGCCGTTTGTTCCCGATCCTGAGCGTTCAGGGAGACCGTCACCTGGTCGTGTCCTGTGTTCCTTTCTGAAGAGCCCGGTGGTCGATGGCCAAATTTGATGCCCATCTGAAGTGCTCCTTCTGTGGCAAATCTCAGGATCAGGTGCGCAAACTGATCGCCGGGCCTGGTGTCTATATCTGCGACGAGTGCATCGATCTCTGCAACGAGATCCTCGATGAAGAGCTCGTCGACAGTCAGGGCAATCCACGCCAAAGCAGTGACGCCAGCCGCAAACCCGTACCCGGCGCCCGCAAAAGCAACAAACCTGCACCNACGCTGGCCTCGATCCCCAAACCTCAGGAGATCAAAAGCTTCCTTGATGAACAGGTGGTGGGTCAGGACGCCGCCAAGAAAGTGATGTCGGTGGCGGTCTACAACCACTACAAACGCCTGGCNTGGCAGGGCGATGGGCAAGGAGAAACCGAACAGACGGCAACGCGACTGCACAAGAGCAACATCCTGCTGATCGGCCCCACTGGCTGTGGCAAAACGCTACTGGCCCAGACGCTGGCTGAAATGCTGGATGTCCCCTTCGCGGTGGCGGATGCCACCACGCTCACCGAAGCGGGGTACGTCGGCGAAGACGTGGAAAACATCCTGTTGCGCCTTCTGCAGAAGGCAGACATGGATGTCGATCAGGCCCAACGCGGGATCATCTATATCGATGAGATCGACAAGATCGCCCGGAAAAGTGAAAACCCGTCGATCACCAGAGATGTGTCCGGCGANGGCGTTCAACAGGCCCTCTTAAAAATGCTGGAGGGCACCGTCGCCAACGTGCCACCCCAGGGAGGNCGCAAGCATCCTTATCAGGACTGCATCCAAATCGACACGAGCCAGATCCTGTTCATCTGCGGCGGCGCCTTCGTCGGCCTCGACGATGTGGTGCAAAAGCGGATGGGTCGGAATTCCATTGGCTTCATGCCGGCGGATGGTCGTGGTCGCAGCCGCACCAATCGGGATCTCCAAGCCGCTCAGGTGCTCCGCCATCTCGAGCCGGATGATCTGGTGAAGTACGGCTTGATTCCTGAATTCATTGGTCGGATGCCAGTGAGTGCGGTGCTGGAACCACTGGACCAGCACGCCCTGGAATCAATCCTCACCGAACCGCGCGATGCCCTGGTGAAGCAGTTCCGNACGCTGCTGAGCATGGACAACGTTGAGCTCCAATTCGCCGATGACGCCATCGGNGCCATNGCCGANGAAGCGCATCGTCGTAAAACCGGCGCCCGCGCTTTGCGAGGAATCGTTGAAGAGCTGATGCTCGACTTGATGTACGACCTTCCNTCGCAATCCACCGTGAAGGACTTCACCGTGACCAGAGCGATGGTGGAAGAACACACCGGCGGGAAAGTCTTGCCACTCCCCGACACCAGCCAACAAAAAAGCGCCTGAGCCTTGGCGGCCGCTGATCACCTCGAAGTTCCGCGTCAGCACGGACTGTTCAACCACCACGGCATCGACCTTGGTGATGGGACGGTGGCGCATTACCTCGAAGGGCGCGAAATCCTGCGCAGCTCTTTGGCGGATTTCAGCCAAGGTCAGCCCGTGACTGTCGTCAGCCACGACCAACCCTCAACCCCTGGGGTCACCCTCCGACGAGCGNTGGGGCGCATCGGTGAACAGAATTACAACTTGCTGTTCAACAACTGCGAACACTTCGCCATTTGGTGCAAGACGGGCCGCCACCGCAGCACCCAAGTGGATTCTGTTCTNGANCGCGCGCGCCACTGGAGTGGGCTGATGCCNTCGGCCCTGATGCGTGGGCTGGAAGTNCTGGTGCAGCGTGGCTTGCTGGACGACAACGCTCGAACCATGGCTCGGCAAGGGGTGGCCCAATTGGAACGGCTCCGNCAAAGCGTTTTAACGAAGCTCGAAACCCTGCTCCANCAAGCAGGACAAGGTGGCAACGAACGTCTGCGACTCACCGGACAGACCCTGGCGGATGAGCTCGCCGCCATCGACGACCTCAAAGAACGGATCGATGCACTGCTCGATCAACCCGCTGCGCTGCCAAGTGCAGACGAGTCTGAGTAATCTCGCCTCAACAGCTCGGGCGCATGAGTTCGGCCTACCAGCCGCTGCATCACAAATATCGCCCGCAGCGCTTGGATCAACTGGTGGGGCAAGAGGCGATTGCAGCCACCCTTGGCCACGCCCTCACCAGCCAGCGAATCGCTCCGGCCTACCTGTTCAGTGGGCCAAGGGGAACAGGGAAAACATCCAGCGCTCGGATCCTGGCCCGGTCGCTCAATTGCCTCACCAGTGATGGGCCGACGCCGCAGCCCTGCGGGCAGTGCGAGCTCTGCACAACGATCGCTGCNGGCACAGCACTGGACGTCATTGAGATCGACGCCGCTTCCAANACAGGCGTTGACAACATCCGTGAGCTCATCGAACGCTCACGCTTCGCCCCAGTCCAGGCGCGCTGGAAGGTGTACGTGGTGGACGAATGCCACATGCTGTCCACCGCCGCATTTAATGCCCTACTGAAAACCCTGGAGGAGCCACCACCACAGGTGGTGTTCGTCCTGGCGACNACNGANCCNCANCGGGTGCTGCCCACAATCCTGAGTCGCTGCCAGCGCTTCGATTTCCGCCGCATTCCTCTTGATGCGCTGGAGAACCATCTCAGTTGGATCGCTGAGCAGGAAACGATCGACATCAAACCGGAGGCCATCCACGTGGTGGCCCAACGCTCCCAAGGAGGACTNCGAGANGCNGAAAGNCTGCTGGATCAGTTGAGCCTGCTGCCAGCACCCATCGAAGCTGCAGCGGTCTGGGACCTGTTGGGNGCCGTGCCCGAACAAGAACTCCTGGAGCTGGTGCATTCCATGGCCTCCGCCAATCCGGTGGCCCTGCTTGAAGCCACCCGAGCTCTGTTGGACCGCGGTCGAGATCCAGGGGCCGTTCTCCAAGGCTTGGCTGCCATCCTTCGCGATCTGGTGCTGATGGCCGCTGCTCCAGATCGACCAGAACTCACCAGCGTGTCGCCGCAGTTCCGCGATCAGCTCCCCCCCCTGGCCAAAGAGATTGGTCGCACCAGATTGCTNCAGTGGCAGGGGCAATTACGCGGCNGCGAACAGCAGCTGCGCCAGAGCGTGCAACCCAGNCTTTGGCTTGAAGTGCTGTTGCTCGGATTGCTCGCCGAGGCACAAGCACAGNCCGCACCAGCGGCGGCTCCTGTGTCCATGCCGGCCAAGACCCAAGCCACAGCACCAACGCAAGCAGCACCACCAGCACCAGCACCAGCACCAGCACCAGCAAAGGCTGCCGCCCCNTCACCACCAGACCCATCACCGGCAGTGACAACAGNTGCTGCTGAACCCGTTGCTCACGCNCCGGANCTGCCCAATGTGTCCGGCAGCGGAAGCTCCACCAGCGTCAACCTTCCTGAGCTCTGGCAACAAATCTTGGGCAGCCTGGAGCTGCCATCCACACGGATGTTGCTGTCGCAACAAGCGCAACTGGTGCGAATCGATGCCCATCGAGCGGTCGTGCAGGTAGCAGGCAACTGGATGGGCATGGTGCAAACCCGGGCCAGCTTGCTGGAGGAGGCCGTCGCCAAGGCCTTAGGTGGCTCACGCCAACTGGTACTAGAAGCCAGCAGCGGCGGTGTGGCACCGTCCCCCGTGGTGACGCCACCCACACCAAAACCGGTCACGCCACCGGTGATTCAACCGGCCGCAGCGCCAACACCTGCAGCGACACCGCCTGCACCGCCAGCAGCACCAGAGACCAACGCAACACCATCGATCAGCCCACCATCCGCCGCGGCGCCAGCGACCCACCCTTCAACGCCTGCTGCTAATCCGGCGCAAACATCATCCGCTCCAGGAACGCAAGCAGCAGCCGAAGCAGCAAAAATCCCAGCGGTGACCGGCCCCCCATCGCCACAAACGGACATTGATCGGCAAGCAAAAACCTTCGCCGACTTCTTTAATGGACAAGTTCTTGAAATTGATATCGAAGAACAGACATAACAACCCCTACTCAAACAAGATCGAAGTTGTTGATTTCATCCAGCCTTAGTCGATTGATCGCTGTGATCATNATTGAGTGCTATGAGTGAATGACTAACCACCAGGAACTAGTCATAACCGGAGCGAAGAACGTCATCGGCCAGCCAAACGATCACGTGCTATTCAACAACTGAATGCACGTCGACAGACTGCATCAAACAGGACCCCATCGCAGTGCTCAAACAAGTTCTATGGCCATCGAAGCTGCAGTGGAACCGCACGCATGCCTTCCGCACTGACGGCCGGGATGTTGTTAATGCGCCAGCAGAGAAAACAGGATTCGAAGAGCCAAGGCTCAAGCCACAAGGGAGTGAGCTAACTAGCAAAAAGCGCGCCTCCAAACGCCGAAGAAACCGAATAGACTNCTTTTACATTCTTGTTCTCACTGAGAGAGTCATCACTTTCTCCTAAGAAAAAACCTACTGGAGACGCGGCGATAGTGTAAGCAATACAACGAAATAAATCATGTTCTCAAAGACCATCTTCTTCCAGAGTTTTAGTTTTAATGCATTTATAGGGCAACAATAACAGTGCACAAACAGGCACTGCCTGGGCAAAGGAACCGCTTATAGTTCATAGAAAATTAATTCAAGACATGCCTTTCGCCAGCATCAGCGCAGGATCAACGGCGGAAGGCAGCATTGCAAAAGCCCACCGATCTTCAATCTTTACCCACAGCGGCAAAACCTATGCCGTCGTCACCAAAAACCAGGCGTCACAGGGATTGGGTGGCTTTGTTGTTGTTGATATCTCCGACCCTGACAACCCAACAATCGTCACTCAAGCAACAGACACAACAAGCAGCAGTGGCAACGACAATGCAACCACGGATTGGGAACTCCTGAATGGNGCTTTTGACGTCGCAACGTCCGTTGTTGGTGGCGTTCCCTATGCCGTCATCTCGCAAAACACCGGGTCAGCCAGCAGCCCAGGCGGCATCACGATTGTCAAGCTCACCGACGGCTCTGGAAATATCACTGCAACATCACCCAGTGTGGTGCAACAAATTCAAGAGGGAAACACCTCTTTTAGCAACAGCCTCAGCGCGAAACTAAAAAACCTCAAAGGAATCGCTCTTCAGGAGCTGAACGGACAGACCTATTTGTTCACAACTGGCCATCAAGCCAGCGACGACAAAGGCTACCTACAGATTTACGACTTCGACAATCTCATTGACGGCAATAATGGTAACGATACATCTGCACTAGTTTCCGAGATTGTTGAGAGCAATAGCACTCTCGAAAGATTGGGCGAGTCTTGGGACATCAAAACATTCTCTGAGGGTGGCAAGGCCTATGCCCTTATGACATCTCAAGAAACTTATAGTGCCTGCGGTGGAACTTCAACATTTCATCAGCCCTTTGAATTTAACCCTTCCGGCAATTCAATCCAAAAAGTAAAAAATCCAAATTGTTGGCCTGGGCGTGTAACTTCAGGAGTTGCTATTGGAATCTTAGGTGCGAAGCGATATGTGGCAGTTGTCTCAACAGATGATGACTCCAATCACACAGAGACCCAACCAGCCCTTGCAATTTATGACTACACGGACCCCACAAATCCCTCTAACTATCTAGATGCCTTCTTGCCGGATGACAGCACCAGTTTTCTTGAAGGAGTCAACCAGCTTGCCTTCACGGAGGTCGACGGAAGATATTTCCTAACTGCGCCCAATAGCAAAAACAGCTCCGATCGCGTTGAATTCATCGAGCTCGACCCGACCGGATCCGGACTAAATAGTGCGTATACAAATGCTGGGGCGCTTTCATACGACAGCGCCATCACTAATGAAAACCAAGACATCACTGGCGCCACATTTTCAAAACTCGATACTCCAGTCGACGCAACACCATTCACTGTTAACTCTAAATCATATTTGCTGATCACGTCCAATGGCGACGAAGCAATTCAGATTATTCAAAATCAGATCATACCAACCATTTCTTCCGCAACCTATGACTATTCTACGGGAATACTGACGGTCGCAGGATCAGATTTCAAAGCAAATGCAGGGGATTTAAACGATATTGACACCTCGAAACTGACGGTCACTGGAGAGCGAAGCAACTCGTACGCCCTCACATCGACCGACGTTGAAATTGATAGTGCAACTCAATTCGTCGTCACCCTTAACGCAGCTGATCAACTACAACTTGCAGGGCTTCTGAATAAAAATGGCACCTCCTCTGGCGGTGCAACCACTTACAACCTGGCTGCCGCCTCTGATTGGAATCCTGGCGCCAGCTTGTCGCCTGAGGATCTCACCGGCAATGCGATCACCGTCTCCAACGTTGCCGCTCCCACCCTCAGCTCCGCCACCTACAACGCCTCCAACGGTGCACTCGTCATCACGGGCACCAACCTTCCGGCTTATTCCGGAGCAACGAACGATATCGATATCTCCAAACTCACCCTCACCGGTGAAGGAGGAAACACGTACACCCTCACCTCCGATGATGTTGAACTCACGTCTTCAACTGAGTTCTCGCTCACCCTTAATGCAGCCGATCAACTTCAACTTGCTGGTCTCTTCAATAAAAACGGAACCTCCTCTGGCGGAGGCACCACCTACAACATTGCCGCAGCAGAGGACTGGGCACCGGGGGCTGATGCATCCACCGATATCGCTGACCTGACGGGAAACGCCATCACCGTCTTTTTTCAGCAATTCNCCTTNTCCNTCNCCAACTCCNGAACCAACTCCAACTCCTGAACCAACTCCAACTCCTGAACCAACTCCAACTCCTGAACCAACGATTGGATCTCTATCTAGCGATCAAACTCCAACCNATTCTGCTCCGCAAGCCTTCGATATTCAAACNACCGATGACGATGGTGATGGCCTAAAAGAAGTCATCACCGCTGCCAATGGGAAACCCGTTGATGGCAATGGTGATGGAATTATTGATGCTGAACAATCCGGAGTCGTGGGCTTGTGGATGCTCAACGATGGTGCCAAACACACCGATTACGGTGCNTTNCAGACCGATCCAAACCTGCAATTCAGTGACGTCTCATTCATAAGCGCCANCAACAGCCAAGCCAGTGGTTCGAGCACAACTGATAACAACATCACCGATACCTTTGAGATCACGACACGCGATGGCGAAACGCAAAGCACTGCATTACCTACCGGTATCGACAACTCTTTGGCTGGCATCCTTGCGTTCACAGTTGCTGGATTGGATCACGGTGGTTCAACAACAGCGACACTTTCCATCCCCAAAGGTCTGAAGAAACTCANGACNGACCAACTCGCCTATCTGCGTTTCAATTACGACACCAATCGCTTTGAGGAGTATCTCGATGCCAACGGCACGCCCCTTTACTCCTTCCAAGACAGCAGCGGCAATGGAACAATCGATTCCGTTGTTCTGCAACTGCACGACGGTGATCAAGCCTGGGATGGTGATGGCCTCGCCAATGGCTCAATCATCGATCCAGGCTTCCTCGGGACTGGCAATCGCNCCATAACGGGCAACCACAAGAACAACACGCTCCAAGGCGATGTTCTTGCTAACACCCTGATTGGCAAACAAGGACGAGACACACTCATTGGTGATCTCGGCAATGACATCCTCGTTGGCAATGCCAACAAAGATCGCATNAGCGGAGGCGAAGGCGATGACAAGCTCAAAGGCAAAACCGGTAACGATCACCTCAATGGCGGCAAAGGGAATGACACCCTCATCGGCGGATCAGGAGCCGATCGTTTCCGCCTCTCCAAAGGAAGCGACACCATCAAAGATTTCTCGATCAAGGAGAAGGATCAATTAAAGATCAACAAATCCATCGACATCATCATCGAACAAGACGGTCAACATCTACTGATCACGGATTCCAACAACACGATCCATACCAAATTGCTGAATACCCCGATGAGTGAGCTACTCAACCATCTACCAGATTTACTCGCTTAAGACGAATCAAANCCACTAACCATCCACGAGATCACAATAAAACGATTTAGCAGCAAAACCGTTTGATCCAAGCCAATCAGAGAGTCGACTGGGCTCAGCCCAATGACTTTTCCCCAGAAAGACAAGCTAGAACAAGTCTATAGCCAAACAATTCGTAGTGACNCCTCAACCCATGCCATCAACNTAGCTAAACAAAATGGATTTCCTGGCCGGGGACATTTGAGGCGTCACTATCGTGATCTCTTCGGCAAATTACCAAGCAAAACATTAAATCACTCGCTCCTAACATCAATCATCAAGGCAGAGCAATCTTTAACNAAAANNATNTCACTCACAATCAAATACTCGACCGATTACCTCAGTCAAAAGAANAACCAATNAACCCAACTGCTCGCTCAAGTCACCATGACTGGTCTTTGCCCAAACCAAGCTTTTCGGCAGCAAGGCCATTTTTAACGACACCCACGGAATCACAACAAACCAATGACCTAAATAAGCAATCGCCACAAATAAATTCCACANTCCAGGGTGCGGAATCGCTGGTCCGGCATGCTCGCCCCGGCAACCGCGCCAATAGGCCAGTCCCGACACACTGAACGCCACCACCGAGAGCGGCCAATAGGTCGGAGATGTTCGCGTGATCAGGCTGGTGCTCAAGTCAACGAATGACACCACCGGTAGGCCGTACTGCAAGAGAAAAAAACAGGCCAAATCCCAGCGCTGCCGATACGACAACTCAGAGGAGGTCAATGTTGGCCAGTAATCAAAAAAGCGCTGCAATCCACCTTCGGCCCAACGTTGGCGTTGTTTCCACAGTGCCTGCAGACCGCCGACTGCTTCTTCTTGAACCGGTGGATTCCAAAGAATGCCCACCATCGCCCCTTGGGTGAGCAAGCGAAAACTCAGATCAAGATCGTCGGTGACGGTGTCTTCGTTGAAGCCTCCACACTCCTCTAAAACCGTTCGACGAATCAGCTGCCCATTGCCCCGCAGTTCCGCCACACCACCAGCGGCAAGGCGACCCTGCTGGATCACAGCATCAAGGGCCATCTCCATCGCCTGAGAACGGGTCAGCCAATTGGCGTCCGAGTCGATNACCGCCTTCCGCAGCTGAACCGCGCTCCATCCCCCTTCAATGGCATAGGGAACCAAGGTCTCCAATAAATCCTCTTGGAGTTGCGCATCGGCATCCAACACAAGCAACCACTCCCCCTGCATTTGCTGCAGGGCGGTGTTCAACGCACCGGATTTGCCTCCACCGGCATTGCGCAGCCGATGAATCACCCGCAATTGCGGGTAGCGGTCAGCAAGCCCATCCAATAGCTCCGGGGTCCGATCTTCGCTGCCGTCGTCAATCACCCAGATCGAAAGACGACCGGAGGGATAGCGGAGCTTCACCAATCGCTCCACCACTCGGCTCACAACAGCTTCTTCATCGCGGGCAGCCACCACCACATCAAGGCTGGGGTAGCGCTCTTCCGTCCAACTCACACTGGTGCGATCCCCGCGCTGTTGGCCACCAAGCGCAGCACGCATCACGGTGCGAAGGCCATAACCGCCAAGCACAAAAGCCATCGCCAAGGCAGGCCAAAGCGCTCTGACGTTGTCTAACCAATGGGGGGCAGCCCCTGCACAACCACAAACAGCCAGAAAGGCCGCGGACTTCACACGACGGTGGTCATTCTTGACAACGGCCGTGGTCATGCACCAACTCGCGTGGGCAGGACTCTAAGGGTCTTGCATAGAGGGGTTCAACGCTCCGTAGACAGTCCCCGGGTAGTAATGAGAAAGAATTCGCTCGGTGGTCCACCCCCGATAGGCCAGATCAATGGCCCCGGCCTGGGAGAGCCCAGCCCCATGGCCAAAACCACCTCCGACGAACGTCCAACGGTCGGGCCCCTGCTCCTGCAGCACAAACAACGTGCTGGGGAGCCGGCGAAGTGTGCGCCGAATCCGATCAAGACGCAGCACCACAGGTGCGGCGTCGGTTGCACCAACGATCTCCAGCGCCAGCACGCGACCACTCACGCCGCGCTCCCCCACGCGGAGCTGCAATGGAACTTGCAAATCACGNCCCTCCTGTCCAAGNGCGTTGAGAATGTCTGNNGCGCTGTAGGAGCGTGTCCAGCGGAAGCGGGGATGGCNCGAGCCGNANGCCCCCTGCCGGTCTTGGAGCATCCGCAGCACCGATTGCTGTTCGTTTAACGGCAAGGGATAGCGCTCCATCCAGGCCATCTCTCCATCCGGACGCGCAGCGAGATACGGAACGGCAGCCATCGACCAGGCCTCTGGTCCACTGGCCATCACCCCACCATTACTGGCGTGATAGACGGCACTGATCGGAGTTCCCTGCCAACTGAGCACTCGACCCGCCGTCGCAGCAATGGCCTGTCGAACGGACGCTCCAGCAAGGCGGGGATCGCTGTAAACCTGGCACTGAGTGTCGCTGCAAAGGTGATACCCATCAATGGCGAAGCGATGGCTGTTCGCCAACGCCCACGTACGAGCCAAAACAGTTTGGGCCTGCAGGGCTGCCTCAGGCGATGACGCACCGATCTCGTGGGGAACGACACCCTCGAGATAGCGCTCCAGTGGCACCTGCTCCACGAGAGTCCAACTGCCATAGGCATCGGGTTGCAAGCGAAACGGTCCCCGGTAGAGCCCACCAGCCCAACGCAGTCCATCGGGTGCGTCGATCAGCAGCGTGCCTTCAACGGAGTGGCCGCCTTCAGGCAACTCGAGAACAGGGCGAATTTGCTGCATCACCACAGCCGACCACTCCTGGGCCTTCACCCCCTCGGGAACGGCTGCATTGATTGGAGCCCAAACCTCCCATTCCCCTGGATGCGCGACCTGAGCATTCACCGAGAATGGTCGCCAAAGCTTGGCGATTCGTTCCGCTGATTCAAAGCTGGCGTAGGGGCCGGACACCCAACGGGCCAGGGATTGCGGAGGGATCGCAACAGCACGCCAACGCACTTGGAGCCTGGAGGACGACCATTGCTGTCCGCTGCCATCCCGAAGCTGAAGCGGTGCCCCCGCACTGACCAGCTCAAGCACAGGCGCTTGCTCCTCAGCACCGAGATGGTCGGCCAAACCAACCCACAACGTGGTGTTCGAGCGAGTGGCTGGAGGCGGTAAGGCAATCGAGCGATGCGTGGGTGGCACGATCGACTGAGGTGACTCAACGTTCGAAGCCGGTTCCGACGGCGCACTGGACAACGGCGGAGCGATCTCCCGAGGACGGCAACCGACCGTCAGGCAAAAGAGCGCAGCCATGGAGAGCAGCCGAAGCACCTAAGAGCAGCGATGGCGCTTCATCATGACGTTGGTCACTCGGTGGCACGCAAGGGCGTATTGTTGTTGTTTGTGCCCGAACGAGCAGAGCAATGCCCAAGCTGAAGACCCGCAAAGCTGCCGCCAAGCGGTTCAAGGCGACAGGCACTGGCAAATTCATGCGTCGGCGCGCCTTCCGCAATCACCTGCTGGACCACAAGTCCCCCAAGCAGAAGCGTCACCTGGGCACCAAAGCAGTGGTGGACAGGACTGATGAGGAGCGCGTCACCCTGATGATGCCTTACGCCTGAAGCAGCATCAGCCGCTTCCGTTCGTTCAGTCCTGACCTAATTATTTCCTTTCATGGCACGCGTTAAAAGAGGCAACGTCGCCCGTAAGCGTCGCAACAAGATCCTGCGGCTGGCCCGTGGCTTCCGTGGCAGCAACGGCACCCTGTTCCGGACCGCCAACCAGCGGGTCATGAAGGCACTGTGCAATGCCTATCGCGACCGCCGTCGTCGCAAGCGTGACTTCCGTCGCCTGTGGATCGCTCGAATCAACGCTGCAGCGCGCATCAACGGTGTGAGCTACAGCCGCTTGATCGGTGGCTTGAAAAAAGCTGACGTTCGCTTGAACCGCAAGATGCTGGCTCAGCTCGCCGTGGCTGATCCCTCCAGCTTCTCTAACGTTGTGACCGCCGCCAAGGGTTGATCGCACGGCTGTGAATCTGCTGCCCCAGACCTACCTCCTGGGCCTGGTTGGCCTACTCGCCGTAGTTGCTGTGCTCGCAGGCCGACAGGTCCTGCGAGTTCGCCGTGATGAAATCAAGCTGATCGAACTGGAACAGGCTGGAGCAGGTAAGTCCAGCCAAGCAGCGGATCTCTATGAACTTGCCTCTGTGCAGCTGCGCAAACGGCTGTACCCACAGGCCACAGCAACGCTGAAGCAAGCTGTGAAGCGTCTCAACCAGGAACCTGACGAAGCCAAGGCTTTGATTCAGAACGCTTTGGGATTCGCTTTAGCGGCGCAGAAGGATTACGACGGAGCCGTTCGCCATTACAAATTGGCATTGCGGGCCAAAAAGGATTACCCCGTCGCCCTCAATAATTTGGCTTTTGCTCAGACCAAATTGCTGGCCGACGAAGAAGCGATTGAGCTTTATCAGCAAACGTTGGCCTTGGAACCAGAAAACAAAACAGCCAAACAGGGGTTGAAGAAACTGGAGAGACGCCAAAAAGATTGATTGACTTTGATCAATCTTTGATCAATCAAGCTTGGAAGCTGCTCACCACAGGGGCTGAACAGGAGGTTGCTGGTCACAGCTGCTGAGTGCCAAACGACCGCCNGTGCCGGTCGAAAGATCTGAACGATTGATCAAGCGAGGNGCTTGCCAGCTGGTGGGANTGAAGCCCTGAAGACCCAAAANCACTCCTCCGGGCTCGAGACCTGCAATCAGAGGATCAGCCAGTGGGATCAGATCCAACTGATCTGATTTGGCATGCAAATTGCCCTGCACAGCTGTNGACACAGCACCGATTTGCATNNTTCCCCGCAAATCNACCATTTGGCCCATGGCCTTTAAACCAGCAAGGCTGAGACGCACATCAACGGTGGGATTGCCATCAAAGGGCTCAAAGGTTCCGCACCATTCACGCGGGAGAGTCGCAGCGAGGTCGGCTGCACGGGCGACCGGGTCGAAACTTTCAACGGTTTTGCCTTCTACCTGGAGCGGAACCGCCAGCTCGATTGGATCGAGAGGGAGTTGTGGATTGCTCTGAAACGGCACCTGACTGCCGATCGGGAGATCCATGGCAAGCAGGAAAGGCATGGAGGACGAGGGATGATGGCAGCACGGTAGGGCCTTTTGCTTACTCACGTCATGATCTCGACGACCCATCCCAGTGATCCCCTCACCATTGGCGGCCGCCGGTTTAATAGCCGATTGTTGACGGGGACAGGGAAATATCCGTCGATGGCGGTGATGCAGCAGAGCATTGAAGGCTCGGGATGCGACATGGTCACCGTGGCTGTACGCCGCGTCCAAAGCGTGGCCGCAGGTCATGAAGGACTGATGGAAGCGATCGACTGGTCAAAAATCTGGATGTTGCCCAACACCGCCGGCTGCACGGACGCTGGCGAAGCCGTGCGCGTGGCCAGGCTCGGTCGCGAGCTCGCCAAGCTGGCCGGCCAGGACGACAACACCTTCATCAAGTTGGAGGTCATTCCGGATAGCCGACATCTCCTTCCCGACCCGATCGGAACCCTCGATGCCGCCGAACAATTGGTGAAGGAGGGATTCACGGTGTTGCCCTACATCAACGCGGACCCTTTGCTGGCGAAACGGCTGGAGGAGGTGGGCTGCGCAACGGTGATGCCACTGGGATCACCGATCGGTTCCGGTCAGGGCCTGAACAACGCTGCGAACATCGGGCTAATCATCGAAAATTCCTCTGTTCCTGTCGTTGTTGATGCCGGTATTGGCGTGCCAAGCGAAGCCGCACAGGCCCTCGAAATGGGAGCAGACGCCGTTCTGGTTAACAGCGCCATCGCGTTAGCAGGGGATCCCGCCGGCATGGCAAAAGCAATGGGGCAGGCCGTTGAAGCAGGACGACTGGCCTACTGCTCCGGACGCCTGCCCAAGCGCGCTCAGGCCTCCGCCAGCTCGCCCACCCAAGGACTGGTTTCTGGTAAAGACTCTTGAAGTGACATGAAGCTGGCTTCATAAACCAGGGCGCTGAGCAATTGGACTCATAAGGTCCGTTGAGTCTTGGAGAAGCCATGCAGGTCACCACCGAGGACGGCGGACGTTTGAACGCCTTCGCCAAGGAGCCCCGCATGGAGGTCATCGAAGCCGGAAGCAACCGCGGCCCTGGCACTCAGCTCATGATGATCAGTGGCGCTCTCTTGGTCGTCGCCCTGGTGGCGGTGACCGTCGTGATCAGCTAATCAAGACCTGAAAAAATCCCTGTAGTAACTTGCCTCCATTGAGCAAGTGCGCTCGTTCCTGCAGGAGTTTGGGGTGAAAGTTCTCGTTCTCGGCGGCGACGGCTTCTGCGGCTGGCCCTGTGCGGTGAACCTGGCCGATCAGGGGCATGACGTCCTGATCATCGACAACCTCAGTCGTCGCAAGATCGACATCGACCTCGAGGTTGAGTCGCTCACACCGATCACCAGCATCGGAGAACGACTGAAGGCGTGGGAAGAGATCGGTGGCAAGCCGATGCGCTTTGTCCATATGGACATCGCCCACGAATATCAGCGCCTGCTGGACCTGCTGATCGAAGAAAAACCCGACTCAGTGGTTCACTTCGCAGAACAGCGGGCTGCGCCCTACTCGATGAAAAGCAGCGCGACCAAGCGCTACACCGTCGATAACAACGTCAACGGCACCCACAACCTGCTGGCAGCGATCGTCGAAAGCGGCCTCGATGTTCACGTTGTGCACCTCGGCACCATGGGTGTGTACGGCTATGGCTCGCATCGAGGCGCCACCATTCCTGAGGGTTACCTCAAAGTTGAGGTTCCCCAGCCCGATGGCAGTCGCTTCGAGGAAGAAATCCTCCATCCGGCCAGCCCAGGCAGCGTCTATCACATGACCAAGACGCTCGATCAGTTGCTGTTCCTCTACTACAACAAGAACGACAGCGTCCGGATCACCGACCTACACCAGGGCATCGTTTGGGGCACCAACACCGATGCCACCGACCGGGATCCGCGCTTGACCAACCGCTTCGATTACGACGGCGACTACGGAACGGTNCTCAACCGCTTCCTGATGCANGCCGCAATCGGTTATCCACTGACCGTGCATGGCACCGGAGGCCAAACCCGTGCGTTCATTCACATCCGCGACTCCGTGAAGTGCGTGCAAATTGCTTTAGAGAACCCTCCAACCAAGGGCGAGCGCGTCAAGATCTTCAATCAGATGACCGAAAGCCATCAGGTGGGTGAATTGGCCAAAAAGGTGGCAGCCCTTACTGGAGCTCAGGTGAATAACCTGCCGAACCCCCGCAACGAAGCGGTTGAGAACGACCTCATCGTGGACAACCGCTGCTTCCTGGAACTCGGTCTGAATCCAACCACCCTGGATGATGGTCTGCTGAAGGAAGTGGTGGAAATCGCGACCCGTTATNCGGACCGCTGTGATCGCAACCGCATCCTCTGCACCTCGGCCTGGACCAAAACCCAAGCTGAAGCCATCGGCACCGCCTCCTGACCCAGGGCTCATCCTTGAAAATCGCCTTCTTCACCGAGACCTTTCTTCCGAAGGTCGANGGCATCGTCACCCGTCTCACGAAAACNGTGAGACACCTGGTCGAAGCCGGTGATGAAGTCGTTGTGTTTTGTCCGGAGGGCTGTCCGGACGAGTACATGGGTGCACGGCTGATCGGCGTTCCTGCGATGCCTCTTCCCCTCTATCCCGAGCTGAAGCTGGCCTTGCCGCGGCCTGCGGTGTCGGACGCGATCGATGCGTTCCAACCGGATTTAATTCACGTGGTGAATCCGGCCGTGCTCGGCCTGGGTGGAATCTGGTTGGCCAAAAGCAAGTCGATCCCCCTCATCGCCAGCTACCACACCCATCTGCCGAAATACCTTGAGCATTACGGCATGGGCATGCTGGAGCCGCTGCTCTGGGAATTGCTCAAAGCCGCGCACAACCAGGCCCTGCTGAATCTCTGCACCTCAACGGCAATGGTGCAGGAACTCAGCGANAAGGGCATCCAACACACTGACCTCTGGCAACGGGGGGTCGACACCGAACTCTTCCGCCCCGAGCTCCGCAATAGCGATATGCGTCAGCGACTGCTCGGCCAACACGACGACCAAGGGGCCTTACTGCTCTACGTCGGCCGACTATCGGCTGAAAAGCAAATCGAACGGATTCGCCCCGTTCTCGAAGCCCTCCCGGAGGCTCGCCTGGCCCTGGTGGGTGATGGTCCACATCGCCAGCAACTGGAGAAGTTTTTCGAAGGGACTCCGACAACCTTCGTGGGCTATCTGGCTGGAGACGAGCTAGCGAGCGCCTATGCGAGTGGCGATGCCTTCCTGTTCCCGTCGAGCACGGAAACGCTCGGCCTCGTTCTACTGGAGGCTATGGCAGCCGGATGCCCTGTGGTTGGTGCCAACCGCGGTGGCATCCCAGACATCATTACGGACGGAGTCAACGGTTGCCTCTACGAACCGGACGGGGCCGATGGAGGGGCTGGAAGCCTGATCACAGCCACCCAACGCTTACTGGGCAACGATCTGGAACGCAAAGCTCTGCGAACCGCAGCACGCTCAGAAGCTGAGCGTTGGGGCTGGGCTGGCGCAACGGAGCAATTGCGCGGGTATTACCGCGGTGTACTCGACAAAACAGAGGCACTCACAGCAGCCTGATCCTTTCGGGTTCGATTCCACACTTCCAGCACCTTCTTGGCCATGGGTAGAGCATGGACAGACCCTCCGCCGGGGGTGTTCTGCGCGAAGGCGACCACAACAATCTCACCATCGGGATAAGGCGCATAAGAGCCGAACCAAGCGTGATCAGGACCACCGGTGCTGTCTTCCGCAGTCCCGGTTTTGCCTGCCGCTGGGGGAATCCCAGGCCCATTCAGGCCCGNNCCAGTCCCCGATTCCACAACCTTGCGCAGCCCCTNTCGGATGGTGGCCAAGGTGGATGACTTCATGGCCACCTTGCTGCGATACCGCGAGGAGGTCCAATCGATCGATCCCTCAGCCAGGTGGGGCGTCACCAACCAGCCGCCATTGGCAAAAACCGCATAGGCACGAGCCAACTGCAANGGCGTGATCTGGACCACNGACTGACCGATCGAGGCACTGGCCATGTCTTCTGGAATCCAGGGCACCGTCCCTGGGGACGCCCAGCCGCGGCCTTNCGCCGCCCAGTCTTCATCACCCACCAATCCNACACTCTCCTCCCAGCCGATCTCGATNCCGGTCTTCTGCTGGAAGCCGAGGGCATCCGCGGCTGTTTTCAGGGCCCTCGATCCAGCCCCCACACCCACCTGATAAAAGAAGGTGTTGCTTGAAAAGCGCAACGCGTCGGCGTACCCGATCGTCCCAAAGCCAGCCCCGTTGTGATCGGGGAAGCAGTGGCCTCCGTAGGTAATGCAGGAGGTCGTCCGCAGCTTGGTCTCAGGCGGAAACTTTCCGGATTCCATGCCCGCCATCGCCGTCACGGGCTTCCAGGTGCTCCCGGGGTCGTAAGGATTCATCGCCCGCGACAGCAACGGCTTCTTGGGGTTGGAAAACAACGCGTCATATTCCCTCTGCGTTGTGATCAACTTCGAAAAGAAGTTCGGGTCAAAGACAGGTTTGCTGGCCAGCGCCAGGACGGCACCCGTGCTGGCTTCCAAGGCCACCACAGCACCACCCGGTTTGTCCGCCAACGCCTGTTCCGCAATCCGCTGCAAATCGAGATCGAGGGTGAGCATCAGATCCTGTCCAGCAACCGACGGTCGATCGCCCAGGTAGCGCTGCACCTCACCCATGGCGTTGACCTCGAGCATCTGACCACCCCATTTCCCACGCAAATGGCTCTCATAGGCCGCTTCTATACCGGTGCGCCCAATGCGATCGCGAATCTTGTAGCCCTTCTCAGCCAGGGTCTCGTATTCGTCTTCCGTAATGGGCTGGGTGTAGCCAAGGGCATGGGCCGCCAAGGTTCCGTAGGGGTAGAAGCGAAGGATGTCCACATCCACCTGCGCACCGCGCAGACCCGCCGCCTGCTCGCGGAACCTCAGCACTTGCTCGGGCTTGAGGTCCAGAACAAGCGTGGTGCGATACCCATCGCGGTCGACCCCCCGCTGGCGTCGCTGATCCAAGGTTGCAGGGTTCAGCTTGAGCAGTGAGGCAAGGCGATCTCGGAGTGCTGGCCACTCTGAATCCGACACCAACCGAGGTTCGAGATAGAGCGAATAGGTGAGCTTGCTGGACGCCAGAACACGGCCTTTGCGATCCAAGAGGCGACCGCGAATGGGCGAGCGAGGCACCAGCCGAATGCGATTTTCATCCGCCAATTCACGAAAGCGCGGCCCCTCGAGAAGCTGCATCCAAACCAGACGCGCCACCATCGCGCCGCAGAACATCAGCACAAGCAGCAACAGAAGCAGCGGTTGCTGCCGCAATCCGGTCTGGCGGCTGACGCTCATGGTCAGCCCGAGGACTTGGCCTGCAGATGGGCTCGCAATTGGTCAAGCCGCTCTTCGATCCGCTCCAGGGTGTCCAACAGAGCCACTGTTTCATCAGCCGACGGTTCAGACACATCCACCGAAACCGTCACAGGCATCACAGGATTACCCAGGCCTGGGCTGACTTGATCGAGTTGCTCACGCACCGAACGAGCCGCTGGCTCTCCCTCTTGCCGCAAGGCATCTATCGAGCCTTCAACGCTGCCATTGAACGCTTCCGCCACCTTTCCAGGGCCGCCTTGGCGAACGCGATCAACCATGGCCAACCCAACGGGAAGAACGTCTTGCATCAAGGACAGACGAAGCTGATCAAGCGGATTGTCCTCACTCGGTTGATCCGCCATGGGAGCTCTTCAACGAAGTCCAGTCTGTCCCGACGGCAGCGAGAGTGTCGGACAAGCCGACTGACGGGCACCCACGGACCAACCGGCAAAACCGGCCAACACGATCAACATCACAAGGGGGACGAGCGCTTTCTGAGTGACATCCATCCGCACCCATTCGGACCATGCACGAAGCAGACGACTGCGCTCAAAACGTCGATGCTCCCGGGTGGCCTCGCGGGTACGCCGCCGCAAGGCCTTTTCAACCCAACGCTCGAAAGCACGCTTCTTGGTGATGGTCATCTTGCGCTCGACCTCGAGCAACTGACCGGAGCTGAGCTCTGGATGGAAGGTGCTAATCAGCTCGAGACTTTTCAAAAACATCTCCACGACACCGTCGCGGATGGATGCTTGCTGCTCATCGAGCTGCTGCCAATCGAGCTCGGGGTAGAAGCGATTGCGGTTGATCTGAATTTGATCTTCAGTCAGCTGGCCGGGCTCACGTAACCAACGGTCGGTGTTGCTGTCGAACCGCCGCCAGTAGAGGAACGGATTCAAATAGATGGTGCGACCGGCCAACTGAATGCTGTCCTGCTGCAAACGGCGCTGCAGCTGCAGATCCTGCTGTTGAGTCGTGGTCACAAACCAAGCGCCGGTGGCCCAGAGTATCGAGCGGGATCAGGGCTCGCCAGAGGCTGGATTAGGAATCACCTGCTTCTGCGCGGCGTGCCCCGGCATGGGGCAGCACATTGCCCTTAATCCGGTAGCCATTACGGCGCAGAAAACGACACAACGCCGCTTGATCGCCCGCAACGGTGATATCGAAACGGAAGAAATTGGTCCGACCGGAAAAGTAGCGCTGCAAATCAGCGTCATGGCGCATCCAGGCCTCCACCCAGTGGCGGCGAAGGTCATCCAGCGTCAGCGATGAATCCTCAAATGCACGCTGCATGCGCTGGAGATAGGTGCGTGCGTATTTCCCGTTGCGGTGATGAAGGCGAGACTCCACCCAGCGATTCACATCACGGGTGTTGTAGACGAAACAAGATCCTGGATATTGAAGGTCCAAGAGGGGAAACAGCCGATAGGCATAGAACTCGCCACAGAGCTCCATATCGGTATATCCGATGTACTCGTCCACGCCCTCCAGCAATGGACGCGAAAACGTGAAATTGGTTTGAATCGCTTTCGCGAGACGTCCCTTGTCGTAGTGAATCGAGCTGTAGCCATTGGAACGCAACAGCTTGTGAAAGGAACGCGTCCCACACTTGTTGTGTCCCACCAGAAACACTTTTCCGGGAGACCGATGAGCCCGCAGCGCTGACCACACATTCGGCCAGCGTGATGGCGTTGTTGGAGTCGTTGTCACTCCCACTCGATGGTGCCGGGCGGCTTGCTCGTGATATCGAGCACCACACGATTAACACCTTTCACTTCATTCACAATCCGATTGGAAATTGTTTCCATCANGTCGTACGGCAACCGTGACCAATCCGCAGTCATGCCGTCTTCACTGGACACGCAACGCAGAACGATTGGCCAGGCATAGGTGCGTTTATCCCCCATCACGCCCACAGAACGCACGGGAAGCAAGTACGGCAAAGGCCTGCCAAATATCGTGATANAGNCCAGCCTCGCGAATCTCTTCGCGNACGATNAAGTCGGCATCCCGCAGACAATTNAGTTTCTCGTCGGTGACTTCACCGAGGATGCGAATCGCCAGACCTGGACCCGGNAANGGGTGGCGACGAACAATTTCTTCAGGGAGGCCAAGAGTGCGGCCCACCTTGCGCACCTCATCCTTAAACAGCTTGCGCAACGGCTCCACCAACTTGAACTGAAGATCCTTGGGAAGACCACCCACGTTGTGATGACTTTTGATCTTCACTGCAACGCGTTCACCGGTCTTGGGATCCACATTGGTTCCGGCACTTTCAATCACATCCGGATAAAGAGTGCCTTGCGCTAAGTAATCGAAGGGACCAAGACGTCGACTCTCCTCTTCAAACACACGGATGAATTCCGTTCCGATGATCTTGCGCTTGTCCTCAGGATCGGTCACATCCTTGAGCTTGCTGATAAAGCGCTGGCGGGCATTGATGTACTCAACATTGATATTGAATTTGCGATCGAAAAAGTCCATCAAAAACTCGGGCTCTCCCTTCCGCATGAAGCCCTGGTCGATGAACATGCAGGTGAGCTGGTCACCGATGGCCTTCTTCAACAGAAAGGCAAGGGTCGATGAATCCACGCCGCCGGATAAGGCCAAGAGGACGCGTTTCTTGCCCACCTGTTCCCGCACCAACGCCACCGCCTCATCGATGAACGCCGCGGTGGTCCAGTCCGGTTCGCAGCCGCAAATGTGATAAACGAAATTTCGGATCATCGCCATCCCACCGGTGGAATGGACCACTTCGGGGTGGAACTGAACGCCGTACAAACGCCGCTGATGGTGAGCAACGGCCGCNTCNGGGGTGTTCGCGGTGTGCGCCAAGCGAACAAAGCCGTCGGGGAGAGCCTTCACGGAATCTCCGTGACTCATCCACATCGTTGAACCGCTGTCGACNTTGGTCAGCAAATCGGTGGGGTCNTCCACCTCCAATGGAGCCTTTCCGTACTCAGCCTTTCCAGTGGCGGCTTCCACAACACCACCCAGCTGTTGAACCATCAGCTGCATGCCGTAGCAAACACCCAGCACAGGAATCCCCAGATCCCAGATGCCCGGATCGCACAACGGCGCATGGTCGGCATAGACCGAACTTGGACCACCGCTGAGGATGATTCCCTTGGGAGCGAGACGCCGCAGCTCCTCAACCGAGGTGCTGTATCCGAGCACCAACGAGAACACCTCGGTTTCACGAACCCGGCGAGCAATCAGCTCCGAATACTGGGAGCCGAAATCAAGGATGACGATGGCCGGCTGACGCTGACCGTCGGACGTGGGCTGGGACATCAATCCAGGAATGTGTCGCGTTGCGACGACCGTCAATCCATCAGCGTAAAGAAACGCTCAGCACACACCCCGCGCCAACGAATCACACGAGCACGATCAAAAAGAGCGGCACCGATACGAATCGACCAGTCCCCGTAACGGGCGACATAGGCCTGACTGCGGTCTTCCACCGTGCGTGCAAGCAACAACCACAACCGCTGCGCATCGTCTGGAGCTTGGGCACTCAATCCCTGAAGGGCTGCCTCGACGGAGGCTGACTCCAACACGAGTTGAAGTTGCTGCNNCGTCAAACCAGCCCTGACCCCCAAGGCCGTCAGCACCTCGAGCCGACCATCCGCAAGATGGTGATGGGTGTGAAAAATGCCGCCAGCGAGTTTGACAAGCTTGCCGTGGTAGCCGAGCAACAAGAGCTCCTTCACACCATGCTCGGCTGCTGCAACCAGCACTGGTCCCAGCCAATTACCAACCTTGAGTGATGGGGTCAGCCCATGTTCACGGGCTAAGGCGAGGCCGTTTTCACCAATCACAAGGGTCAAACAGCCAGCAAACGTTGGAGCAGAGCACATTCGCTTCAGCGCATCCAACACCCCTGCCAACTGATCCGGGGTAGCACTGCTCTGCACCTCAGCCTGCATCCCAATCAACGCCAGACCATCAACAACGCCAAATGCAGCATTGCTTGTGCGTTCCGCAAGCTGTCGTCCCCTCGGCAGAACCACCTCCAATGCAATCCCACGGCCCTCCTGGAGCAACGGCAACAATGTGCGCTGAAGTAACGCCTCGGCATAGGGCGAAACACAAGCCTCNCCATCGGCAGCNAAACGGCCGACACCATCCCCAGGAATGAGCTGGATTCGCTCAGACGCTTCGGCACTCCAAGCCACCCGAACCCAGATTTCAAGCCCTCGGGTGAGATCCAGACCAGGGCCGGGGTCACAGTGTCCAATCGCCAAAGCCATATCAGCGGCAGCGAAGCAAGCAGCAGAGGTCACCGGAACCAGAGTCTCGGTCGTGCCCTCTTCCAAGAGCAACGGTTGCAACCGTTGAAACGGTTCGCGGCGTAAAGCACAAAGAGCAGCCCGCGCTGTGGCCGCCAGCCAGACCGGCAGGGTCAGTCCCTGAACATGCTCGGAATCGATGGGCGCATGAGACGCTGTTTTCTAGATTCGCCGATTGGCATTCGTCGCGCCGTGCAGGACAAACTCACCCTGATGATTCCGGGACCGACGCCGGTGCCGGAAACCGTTCTCAAAGCGATGGGACGCCATCCGATCGGCCATCGGAGCGGTGAATTTCAAGCGACGGTGCGACGCACCACCGAACAGCTCAAGTGGCTGCACCAAACCAAGGGCGACGTTCTGGTGATCACTGGCAGTGGCACCGCTGCCATGGAGGCGGGAATCATCAATACGTTGTCGCGCGGCGACAAAGTGCTTTGCGGCGACAACGGCAAATTCGGTGAACGCTGGGTCAAAGTCGCCCGTGCCTATGGACTGGATGTTGAGGTGATCCAGGCGGAGTGGGGACAACCCCTGGATCCGGACGACTTCCGCACAGCCTTGGAAGCCGATAGCGCCAAAGCGATCAAAGCCGTGATCCTCACGCACTCGGAGACCTCCACCGGGGTGATCAATGATCTGGAGACCATCAGTCGCCATGTCAAAGCCCATGGCACCGCACTCACGATTGCGGACTGCGTCACCAGCCTGGGTGCGAGCAATGTGCCCATGGACGCCTGGGGGCTCGATGTCGTGGCCTCCGGGTCACAGAAGGGATACATGCTCCCTCCAGGCTTGAGCTTCGTCGCCATGAGCGATCGAGCCTGGCAGGCCTACGAACGCTCTGATCTGCCCAAGTTTTATCTCGATCTAGGCCCCTATCGAAAAACCGCCGCAAAAGACAGCAATCCCTTCACGCCCGCGGTGAACCTCTACTTCGGTCTTGAAGCGGCTCTTGAGATGATGCAAAGCGAAGGGCTTGANNCAATTTTTGCCCGCCATGCACGCCATCGCGCCGCTGCCCAAGCCGGNATGAAAGCGATTGGCCTTCCTCTATTCGCTGCGGAGGGTTATGGCAGCCCGGCCATCACGGCAGTTGCTCCCGAGGGCATTGATGCCGAAGAACTGCGCAAAGCCGTGAAGCAAAACTTCGACATTCTTTTAGCGGGTGGTCAGGATCACCTGAAGGGCAAGGTCTTCCGCATCGGACACCTTGGTTTTGTTTGCGACAGGGATGTGCTCACAGCCGTCTCAGCGATCGAAGCCACCTTGCAGTCGAAAGGACTTCACAAGGGCACAATGGGTGCAGGCGTTGCGGCAACCGCCGCGGCTCTCAACTCGTAGAAGCCAGTTGGCGAGAGCGATCTCGCCTCTTGCGGGTGTAATTCAGTGGTAGAATGTCAGCTTCCCAAGCTGAACGTCGCCGGTTCAAATCCGGTCACCCGCTTGCTTTCAACAATCATGCTCTTGGCTTAATCAGTTGGAGAACTTGCGGCCCTGTCGCCTTCGCACGTCGCTCCTGATCGAGGCCTTTAAGAATCAGAGCACCTGAATCNGAAAGTCGACCATCAACTGCAGCTAAACGGGCTTGATCGAAGAACCGAGCAGCCGCATTTAAGTGTTTACTGCGTTCCTCGGCTTGAACAGAGGTTTTAGCAAGTGTGAGTGTCAACTTGTTTAACCATCATCCCTAGATCGATCGTAACGATAACAACAAAGATGACCAACCCAAAACGGTTAACCCTCAAAAAGTCATCGACTTATTAACAGTGATCTGACGAACTATCGACTCGATTGATCAGATGAATGGTCAGGTGCCCGGTTCCTCAGCATTGCCACCGAGATCAGCTATTTGCAATTTCAAGGCATCAATACGGCCTTGATCCCCACGTGCTTCCGCGACGGCAAGGGCGAACTCAAGCTTTTCCAGCAGATGTCCACCCTCAATGAAACCTGGGAACGTGGTCCGAGAGACAAGGCCTGGGGTGCGCGCTTTCGCGAGAGAACAAGCACCTGAGGCAGTGATGGTGTGAGCCATAGTTGCCTTTCTTTTTATTTTGGCACCGAGGCTGGCCTTATGCGGCGAGATCTTCGTCCAAACACAGGTCATCAGCTCTGGTCTCCAACAGAGCGCGGGTATCCCTCAATTGCTGCTCAATGCCCTCGAGAGCAGCCAATTCCTCATCACCGACCGCTTGTGCCGTCTTCTGCTGCTGCAGCTGACATTCCAGGGCCTCTTGGCGTTGTTCCAACTTGATCAGCTTCTGAGACAGCACGGCGATGGTCTCCGCGAGATCTTCTGCCGTGCGGGTAATTCGAAACGAGACAGAAGAGGACATCATCAGAAACGGGCACTGGGCCGATGACAACACATGGATGGCCTCGGCTCAAGTTCAGACTGACAAGAGCCTCTGATCTGCCATGCCACCCCTGGCCACCTTGCTGATCTATCTGCTGGCAGGAACATCCATNGGGATGCTGGCTTTGCTAACTGGGATTCCTGCCGCTCCGCTAGCAGGTGCCCTCCTCGGCGCAGGCCTCGTCAGCATGAGTGGTCAGCTCGAGACTGCATCCTGGCCAACAGGCACGCGCACCATTCTCGAAATCGGCATCGGCACAGTGATCGGAACCGGCCTAACAAAGGCCTCGCTCGAACAACTGCAATCACTGTGGCGGCCGGCCATTTTGATCACAGTGACCCTCGTGCTCACCGGCATCGTGGTTGGCCTCTGGAGCAGCCGTTTGCTCGGCATCGATCCCCGTATCGCCTTGCTGGGGGCTGCACCCGGTGGGATCAGCGGCATGAGTCTGGTCGGGGCCGAATTCGGGGTCGGGGCCGCCGTTGCTGCACTGCATGCCGTGCGGTTGATCACCGTGCTGCTTGTGCTGCCGTTGATCGTTCGTCTAGTGCTACCCCTCCAGCAAAATTCAGGCTGAAACAACCCTCGACAGCCATAGCATGACCGATACCTTTGGCCCAATTACCGGAAGGCTCCATGCGTCGCAATGGCCAGCGTCTGACCCTCTGCGCTCTCGGACTGATCAGTGCACTCGTCAGCGTGGCAANCCCTGCGCAAGCCGGCAAAGGCGACACTGAACAAAAAGGAGCCCAGATCTATTGCTTCATGCGCTCCAGTGGAAACGACCACACTGTGAGCTGGAACGCTGCCTATGCATTAATCAAGCGTCANGGGCGTGGGGTGTTTAAGACGTCTCCGGAACATGCCTCTGTGATGATCACTGAAGCTGTGGTCCAAGATCCCGGCACCTATCCCGATTGCGGCCAGTTCCTTGGTGATCTGTTCGGAGGCAAAACATCAACCAGTGCTCTCCCGAGTTCAAGTTCAGCTCCTAGCGCCACCACCGAGCGCTACAGCTACTAACCCCATCAACTGTCGGTTCCTGCTGGCAACGCTGCTCCTGATCGGTCTCAGCGCTTGCCAGAACAACGCACCTGATCCGCGCCAGGTCATGAACGACATNGCTGGGGATAGCCAACAAACCACCTGTCTCGACAACATTCGCCAGGACCAGTTGNATCTTGCTCTNCAACGGTGTGATGACTTGGTGGCGACACAACCAAAACGAGCTGAGGCCTACAGCGAACGTTCCTTGGTTCAGCTGCTGATCGGCAATCGTTCAGCAGCCTGCAGCGATATCGCCTCGGCACTGGCACTCATTGACGGNGCACCCGCAACCGATCCCTTGCTCAAGCATGAANTGAGCGTTCGTCAGGCCGCCTGCAACACGGATCGCATCAGTGCTGGCAAGGGCTGACGCGGCATTACCAATCGCTTCGGTCCCAAAAGCAGTTCAATCCGCTCCGCCTTGCTGGCNACCAGGCCATCAACGAGCTGATCGGCAGGCCCCAGTTGCAACCAGTGCGAGGTGAGCCCCCCTTGCATTCCCAAGCGGTGGCAACGGTCTTCCGCTTGATCAACATCACCGGGCGTCCAAGGCCGCTCCAAGAGCACAACATGGTTGGCCCGATGCATTGTGAATCCCACTCCACCAGCGCCAAAGGTTGCCAATAAAACATCTGTGGCTCCGCTCTGGAAGCGATCAACGGACGCCTGACGATCAACGGGTTTTTGCCGTCCGGTGAGCAATTCACCGCCGATCTGGGTTTGCAGAAGCATCAACGGATCCACAAAGGCGCTGAACACAACAACGGACTGATGGCGTGTGCGCAGATCTCGAATCAAATCTCGAGCTGCTGGCAGCTTGAATTCAGCGGCAATGCATCTCCAAGCGGTCAGTACAGCGAGAAATTCTGCATCGGAGCGCACCTGCCCCTCCCTCGCTCTGCGGCGATAGTCCTCGACCACGAGATCGATCCGATGCTCGAAACCGAGGCACTCCGCCTCGGACAACTTGATCGACACATCCCGTCGCTGTTTGGGGGGAAGGTCAAGCAGCTGAGATTTACGGCGATGCAAGATGAGCGGTTTGGTGAGTGCGCGGAGTTCTTTGAGCTGACTCGCGCCAGAGGCTTGCCAACGCTTCTGACCGCTGCGCTCACTCCAGTGCCCTTGGCAAAAGCGCTCCTCGAACTGTCTCTGATCCCGNGCGATCGGATGATCAATAGCAGCCAACAAAGGAAACAGCTGCGATGGTCTCCCGTTTTTCATCGGAGTGCCGGTGAGCATCCAAATCGCCCTCAGTCGGGGATGGCGAGCCAATCGCAACAGTGCATTGGTGCGCTGTGCCTGAAGGGTCTGCGCGTAATGCGCTTCATCAACAACCAGAACGGTGCCAGCGCGAGGGAGCTCATCGGGCAGCCGAGCCCAACTGATCAACTCAATCGACAGATCAACGGCCGCAGCTTCGCGAGACCAATGGGGGTGCAAGCCAACCGGAGCGATCACCAGCACCCGAACATCTGAACAACGCACCATCGAGCGGGCGGCGAGCAGTGCCGTCAACGTTTTGCCGAGACCCATCTCATCGGCCAGAACAGCACCGCGACGCGCCAGCAGCCAGCGTGCCCCACTGCGTTGATGACGCAATGGGGTCCGACCATCCACGAGAACATCGTTCAAACTCCCCGCACGNACAAGCTCACGGTGGGGAGGCANTGGTGGCAAGGGAAGACGAGACCAGCTCAACCACTGCTGAAGCACATCCGTGAGAACAAACCGTGCACCGAGCTGCTCTTGAAGCACAGAGGCAGCAGCGAAGGGGAACTCCCAGCCTTGACGGGAACCAACCCAGCGCCCTCGGGGACGGATCCGACGCAATTGCGCCTGCGTGACCGCATCGAACGGACTCACCACCCGAATCAAGCCCGACGTGGACAGATCCAAATAACAACGGGGAGAGCCCTGGTTCGTGATCAACCCCCGCAAACAATCACTGTAAAGAGATCAGCGAGGAAAGCAAGAACCTGAGGACAACAACGNAAATCTGCCTACAAAACAATAAAAATGCAGCGCTCGACACATTGACGCAGCTGGCATCCGGGCCAGAATCCATANAACCGAGAACCTCGGATGCATAACAGGGACGCAGTCTTTCTCGACGAACTTTGTCCCAAATTACGCGTTCGACGCTGGCGACAGTCTCTCCACACTTTTACCGGCCAAAGTTGCATTTATTGCGGCAAACCCTCTGAATCAATTGATCACGTCCTCCCTCGAGCTAGAGGGGGCTTGAGTGTGACCGAAAACTGCGTGCCCGCATGCCTGTCATGCAACGGTCGCAAATCGGACGCGGATGTTTTCGACTGGTATCGACGCCAGCGTTTTTACGACCCCAGACGCGCCATGGCCATTCGTGCCTGGATGGATGGAGACCTCCGACTAGCCCGCCGCCTTCTCGAATGGGCGGAACCGAAACAGGGCTCAAGCGATCCGTCGACCGATGATCCAGGACTGGCCTTTCAGACCGCCTGATCGATCAACCCACGACGTCGGCAGGCATCACCAGACACGACAGGCATCCACCCTGTTGTGCCGCTGGCAGATCGAAGCCTGCTCAACGGGCTCTTCGGGAGCCAGCAACATCGCCGAAGCAAGCAAGACGCCCACCAACAACCCACGGACCGGCAATCCGGGAGCATGGACGGACCGAACACCTGAACGATGGAGACAGGAACTAGCCACGGAGCAGTACATCAGTTAATACATCTGTACTGATGCTTTCCGATCTTGTCAACCGCAGTNGGCCTTTACCTGCCGGATCCCGACTGCTGATCCTTGGGCTCGGATACAGCGGAACCACCGTTGCCCGGCTGGCCACAATGCTCGGCACCCCAGTGGTGGCCACCAAACGGCAACCCTCTCCCACAACCGGCACGCTGCCATTCGACAGTGCAAACGGCATCCGCCCAAACCTGGAGGACTTAAGGGGTGTCACGCACGTGCTCAGCACAATCCCACCGGATCGCAACGGCCAAGACCCCGTACTGAACCAACTGTTGCCTGAGCTGAGCGCCCTGGGGCTGAAATGGGTCGGCTACCTCTCCACAACTGGCGTATACGGCGATCACAACGGTGATTGGGTCTCGGAAACCACACCCGCCACACCGGGACAGGAACGCAGCCGACGACGCCTGGCCTGCGAAGACGCTTGGAGAGATACAGGTTTACCGGTCCAGATCCTTCGCCTCCCTGGCATTTATGGGCCAGGGCGATCGATTGTGTCCAATTTGCGCGACGGACGGGCCCGGCGGATCGTTAAACCGGATCAGGTCTTCTGCAGAATTCACGTTGAGGACATCGCCGGCGCTTGTTTCCACCTCATCGATGCGGCAAGTCATGGGGACCACCCCACCCATGTCAATGTCGTCGATGACTGTCCTGCTCCCAGCCATGAGCTGGTCGACGTCGCTGCAGACCTCCTCAATCAACCGCCACCACCAACGGAAGACTTCGCAACCGCCAGCAGTGGCATGAGCGCCATGGCTCAATCGTTCTGGGCAGAAAACCGCCGCATTAGCAACCAGCTGCTCTCCAAAACACTGGGCTATCGCTTGCTGCATCCGGAGTTCCGCGCCGGCCTCCGCGACTGTTTCCTCCAAGATGAACTAGCGATGAACAATGGAACTAGTCGGGATCGCCAATCAACCAACGCTTGAAATCAATGGACTGAGAGTTTTGGGAGCCCGACAAGCCAACGTCGTCCAGCACTCTGTCCCAGTGCACCTGAAGCCACTGATTCCGCAATCCAGTGGCCAAGCCGATCAGCACCAGACCCAGGAGCAAAATCCGCAACATTGCGATGGTCCAGTTGAGTCCTGACGCTAGTCATACCCTGGTCATTGCCCTCGGCGATCCAGCAGGAATCGGCATCGAGGTTGTCCTGAAAGCCCTTGCCCANAGCAACGACCTCCCGACGGATCTGAAACCTGTTCTGGTGGGATGTCGCCGTTGCGTAGAGCTCACCCATCANCATCTACNGGCCAAGGGCTGTACCGCCCTCGCAGATCCAGCTGNACTCACCATTCACGATCAGCCGTTAGCCCGACCGATTGCACCCGGCGAGGCNTCTCGTTCCAGTGGAGAAGCAGGCTTTCAATGGCTAACGAGCGCAGTGGATTATCTGCAGAGCACCGGTGCTCGGGCTCTGGTGACCGCGCCCATCGCTAAACATCTCTGGCATGAAGCCGGACATGACTATCCCGGTCAAACCGAACGACTTGCGGAGCTGGCTGGCAACACGGCTTCATCCATGCTGTTCACCGCACTCTCACCGCAAAGCGGATGGCGGCTGAACACGTTGCTCGCCACCACCCACATTCCACTGTCGGAAGTACCGAGACGGCTCAACCCGACCCTCGTCGAGCAGAAGCTGGACACTCTGTTCAACTTTTGTCGTCGCTTTCGAGCCAACCCTCATCTCGTGATCGCTGGCCTGAACCCCCACGCTGGCGAAGCGGGTCGACTCGGCCGAGAAGAACTCGACTGGCTGATCCCCCTCATGGAAAGCTGGCGAGTCCGCCACCCCATGAGTCGACTGGATGGACCCATTCCCCCAGACACCTGCTGGATGGCTGCCGCTGACGCCTGGCGTGGCACTGGCGTCAATGCCCCTGATGGGTGGCTAGCCCTGTATCACGACCAAGGCCTGATCCCCGTCAAGCTGCTGGCGTTTGACGCTGCCGTCAACACAACATTGGAGCTGCCATTCCTGAGAACCTCACCGGATCACGGAACCGGATTCGATATCGCTGGATCCGGACAGGCACGTCCAGACAGCATGCTCGCTGCGATTCAAGCTGCTTGGGACCTGAGCTTGGATCGAATTAGGCCGGCTTAACCCGCATCAGCACCTGACCAAATTCAACAGGGGTGCCGTTGTCCACGAGGATTTCGACCACCTCTCCACTGACCTCGGATTCGAGCTCATTCATCAGTTTCATCGCTTCCAGGATGCAAATNGTCTGACCGACCTTGATGCGACTGCCAACCTCAGCGAATGGGGGTTCTCCTGGAGCAGGAGCCCGGTAGAACGTTCCCACCATCGGGGCAGTGACTTCCAGCAGATCACTACGGCTGGATGTAGCCGCTGGGGGCGGAGATCCGGCAGAGCCGTCGACTGCCGGCGCCGGTGCTGCGGCTGGAGCAGCCANAGGCATCACTGGCGCCATGACCGCTTGACCAGGAAGATTCCGGCGGATCTCCAAACGGAAATCATCCCCTTCGAGGCGAAATTCCTGAATATCGCTCTCGCCGAGGGTCTCCAGCAGCCGATGAAGTTGATCGTGATCGAGCTGCATGGTCAACCGTTCTCCCGTCCGAGATAGGAATCATTGCGCGTATCCACCTTGATTTTCTCTCCAACAGAGAGAAATAAAGGAACCATCACCTGGGCGCCCGTTTCAAGGATCGCTGGTTTTGTGCCACCGGTGGCCGTATCCCCTTTGACACCAGGGTCTGTTTCAGTGATCTCAAGGACCACAGAATTGGGAAGNTCCACCTCAAGGGGAGCGCCATTCCAAGACACGACATTCACCTCCATGCCTTCTTTGAGGTACTTGCGGCTCTCGCCNATCTGATCAGCAGTAAGCCGTGTCTCCTCATAGGAGGACATGTCCATAAAGACATAGTCCTCACCATCCATGTAGGTGTGTTGGAGGGAGGATTTCTCCAACATGGCTTGGGGGAGCATCTCCCCAGCCCGGAAGGTCTTCTCAACGACGTTGCCCGTCTTCACGGCCTTGAGCTTGGAGCGGACAAAAGCAGATCCCTTGCCCGGCTTGACGTGAAGGAACTCCACGACGCGCCAGACTGCACCATCAAGCTCAATCGTTGTGCCGGTACGGAAGTCGTTGCTGGAGATCATTCCCGCGGAACGGTTCAGGGGATCATACGGCTGTGCCAAAGTCCGATCAGCACTGGGGTTCCCCTTGGCCTATCAGCGTTTTAAGGCCCTTTTGATTGCCCTGATTGCAACAGGACTTCTCGGGTTCGCCACGCCGGCATCGGCCGGACTGCCCCAGGGCAATGCGGTCAAGGATCCTTCAGCGATCCTGCGAGANGCCCTGCCNTTCGACCAACANGACATCCGAGAACTTCAACATCGTCTCGAGCTGACGAGCGATGACCTCCGTGCGAAGCGTTGGAGTGCTCTTGGCAAGGCGATCAGCCGTAGCGAAGCCATCCTGAACACGCGTCGCAGCACGATGCTGGATGCCGTTCCGGCCGATCAACGCGCCATCGCAGAACAGCTCTTCAAAGAAGTCGACGACGGTCTCATCACCCTCAAGGAGAGGGTCAAAGAGACTGATAAACCGGGATTTATCGCGGCCCGCCGCGCAACCTTGCGTCGCATCGGCGACGTTGAGGCCTTGCTAGTGGACGACGGCTTCGAACGAGAGATTCCGTCAACCTTTGACGCCCTGCCAAGACTGCAAGGACGGGCAACGCTCACGATCCGCACCACCCAAGGGGATCTCACCGCCGTCGCCGATGGCTACAACGCGCCACTCACCGCAGGTGCGTTCGTTGATCTTGCACAAAAAGGGTTCTACGACGGTCTTCCCTTCACCCGCGCAGAAGACTTTTACGTGCTCCAAAGCGGCGACCCAGAGGGTCCTGAGATCGGTTACATCGACCCAAAAACAAAGCAAGAACGTCACGTCCCTCTAGAAATCAGGGTTCCCGACGAAGCCGACACTCTTTACAACCAAACCTTTGAAGACGTCGGTCTGTTCAAAGCCACGCCAACCCTGCCATTCGCCACACTCGGCACCCTGGGATGGGCTCACTCAGACCAAGCCCTCGACGACGGCTCCTCACAGTTTTTCATGTTCCTCTACGAGGCTGAATTAACCCCTGCAGGACTGAACCTGGTAGATGGACGCAATGCTGCCTTCGGGTACATCGTCGATGGCTTCGATGTACTCGAAGAACTCGGCGTCGACGACACCATCGTGTCGATCAAGGTGACCGATGGTGCCGAAGGTCTCAAAGCCCACGCATGAGCACCAGCCTTGGAGATTTAGGCGAGGCTGAGCTGCTCCACAGACTGGCTCGCTTCGCTCCTCCAGGCCAACTCAGCGACGACACCGCAAAACTCCCTTCAGACNCTCGANCGCTCATCGTCAATANCGATGTGCTTGTTGAGAGCGTTCATTTCAGCGATGCCACCACATCACCGGAGGATGTGGGCTGGAGGGCCGTTGCAGCCAATCTGTCCGACCTTGCCGCCAGTGGCGCCATGCACGTGGACGGCATCACTGTTGGTCTGATCGCTCCAGGGTCAACACCTTGGAGCTGGGTGGATGGGGTCTACACAGGGCTCACGGCAGCTCTCGATCGNTTTGGTGGTGCCTTNCTGGGTGGCGANTGCTCCAGAGGCGAACAGCGCTCTTTATCAATCACTGCACTCGGCCGNCTCAGTGAGCTTCACCTTCACCGTGGCCATGCACAGCCCGGCGATGCGTTGGTCACCAGTGGGGTTCACGGCCTCAGCCGACTTGGTCTCGCCCTGCTCCAAAACGATCCAAACCTTGATGGACTGTCTTTACCGGAAGACCTGAANCAAGCNTCGATCAACCGGCATCAACGACCGATCCCNCGCCTAGATGCGTTAAGAGCACTCCTCAAGACAAAGCCAAGCCATCAACCCTGGCGAGCAGGGGGCACTGACAGCAGTGATGGCTTGTTGGCTGCTGTTGAGGGGTTGTGTGCAAGCAGCCGCTGTGGAGCTGCCTTGGACCGAGACCAGATGCCNAGGCCTTGTGGATGGCCAACAGGGCCGCACTGGGATCAGTGGTGCCTCAGTGGTGGTGAGGACTTTGAACTCGTTCTAAGCCTCCCCCAAGACTGGGCTGAACGTTGGCTAACGACCCAGCCAGGCAGTGTTCACATCGGCACAATCACAGCAGAAACCGGCGTCATCCGCTGGAAACAAGATCGCAGCCCACTCACACAACCAGGCTTCAACCACTACGGGTAGCCATCACCACTGACAGAGCCCGCAGCCAATAAAAAACCCTCCCCNGAGGGAGGGTCGCAGGTCCATCAGGACAGAATCACTTCCAGTTTTTGGCNACAACTTCGGCGAGGTCAACCACACGCTGGCTNTAGCCCCACTCGTTGTCGTACCAAGCAACGATCTTGAAGAAGTCGTCGCCCATGGACAGAGTCAGGTCAGCATCGAAGATCGTCGACTGATCGGTACCGGCNTAGTCGGTCGACACCAAAGGCAGATCGCCGTACTTGATCACGTTGCTCATCGGGCCTTCNGCTGCAGCCTTGATGATCGACTTGATCTCGTCGACAGATGACGCGCGGGAGGACTGGAACACCAGGTCAACGGCCGACACATTCGGAGTCGGAACGCGCATGGCAATACCGGTGAACTTGCCCTTCACAGCGGGATACACAAGTGCCACAGCCTGAGCTGCACCAGTGGAGGTGGGAACCATGTTCACGGCTGCCGCGCGGGCGCGACGCAGATCGCGATGGTTGTTATCCAGGATCCGCTGGTCGCCTGTGTAGCTGTGAATGGTGGTCATCAGGCCGCGGTTAATACCGATCGACTGATCAATCACCTTCACCAAGGGTGCCAGGCAGTTGGTGGTGCAGCTGGCNTTNCTGAGGATGTCCCAATCCTCATGGCGGTACTGGTCTTCATTCACACCAACAACGAAGGTGCCGACCTTGGGGCCTTTGCCAGGGGCGGTGAGGATCACCTTCTTGGCACCAGCCTGGATGTGCATGCTGGCTTTTTCATCGGTGTTGAACACACCGGTGGACTCGAGGACCAAATCNACACCCCAGTCCTTCCAAGGACAGTTCAACGGGTTNCGGTCGGANAAGAACTTGATTTCTTTCCCATTGACGATCATGGAATCGTCGGTGGTTTCGATCTTTACGCTGGGATCGAGTTTGCCCAGAATCGAGTCGTAGGTCAGCAGGTGAGCGCTGGTCTTGGGGTCGGACGTGGCGTTCACGCCAACGATTTCGATACCGGTATCAGCGCCGCGACTGATCCAACCCCGCATCACATTGCGACCGATCCGGCCGAATCCATTGATCGCAACGCGCAGGGTCATAACAAAAGCGGATTACCGCGTAAGGGGTTTTGGCCGCCGATCATACAGAAATTGGATAAAAAACTCCGTCNCAAGCCGGAGCAATTTGCTTGATCCGGCCCAGTTTTTGAGGGACAACGTCCCTGGGCTGGCCTATCTTTCGAGCCTCTGACGCCGTTCCTTGACGCGCCCGCTNGACCGCCAGACTCCAGTTCACTTCATCGGTGTCGGCGGAATCGGGATGTCGGCCTTGGCCAGAATTCTNGTNGACCGGAATCATCCGGTGAGCGGATCTGACCCACGGGACAACGCCACCGTCCGACAACTCAGCGCGTTGGGTGTTCAGGTCTTTCATGAGCAAACCGCTGCCAGCATCGACGCTGTGATGGCCGATCAGGAGCGACCACCAGTGGTCGTGATCAGCACAGCCATTCCTGAGACCAATCCAGAGCTACGCCAAGCCAAAAGCAAAGGTCTTGAGATTTGGCATCGCTCCGACCTGCTCGCCGCATTGATCGCTGAACAACCCGCGATCGCTGTNGCCGGAAGTCATGGCAAAACCACGACAAGCACTCTGCTCACCACGTTNTTGATCGAAGCCGATCAAGACCCCACAGCGGTGATCGGTGGAATCGTTCCCTGTCTGTCCAGCAACGGACATTCAGGACGTGGCCGCCTCCTGGTCGCAGAAGCGGACGAATCCGATGGCTCATTGGTGAAATTCAGCCCCAGCCTGGGCGTGATCACCAACCTTGAACTCGATCACACCGATCACTACAACAGCCTGAACGATCTGATCGCCACGATGCAGACCTTCTCGAAGGGTTGTCGTCGTGTCCTGGCCAATCACGACTGCCCTGTGCTCAAGGCTCACTTCCAACCGGATGCGTGGTGGTCTGTCGAAACCATTGAAGGGGTGACCTACGCCGCTCAACCCAAACAACTGGATGGCGACCGCTGCGTTGCCGATTTCTTCGAAGAGGGCCAGCNCATCGGCGAATTCGCCCTACCCATGGCCGGGCTTCACAACCTCAGCAATGCCACAGCCGCCATTGCGGCATGTCGGATGGAAGGNGTTCCCTTTTCCCAGCTTGTCGACAGCCTGGCTCGATTGGAAGCGCCTGGCCGTCGCTTTGACCATCGCGGCACCTGGCAAGGTCGCCAAATCGTCGATGACTACGCCCACCATCCCAGNGAAGTGAAAGCAACACTGGACATGGCTCAGCTGATGGTGAGGAGCGGCCGGAGCCCTCTACCAACCGCACCGCAACGGCTCCTGGCCGTTTTTCAACCGCATCGCTANAGCCGAACTGAACAGTTCCTCGANGCCTTCTCAACATCTCTGCAGGGCTGCGATNTGCTGATCCTCGCGCCGGTTTATGCAGCGGGTGAAGCCCCCCGCCCAGGAATCAACAGTGCAGCACTGGCCAGCCGCATTCAAACCCTGAAACCNGACCTGCAGATCGCCGTAGCGAATGACCTGGATGACCTCACCGAACTGGTGAAAGATCTCAGTGTGAAAGACGATCTTGTTCTGGCCATGGGCGCAGGAGACATCAACAGCCTCTGGACGCGGCTGACGTCATGACAGAGGAGAACACGATGATCGAAGCGCGTGCTCAGGCCCCCNTGGCTGAGTACACCACCTGGCGCGTTGGAGGTCCAGCGGAATGGTTGGTCGAACCCACAGGCCTGGATGACATCAAAACCTGGTTGCTTTGGGCAAGGAATCGCGATCTGGNTTGTCGGGTGATTGGAGCCGGCTCCAACCTCTTAATCCACGACGACGGTCTGCCAGGACTCACCCTCTGCCTCCGCAAGCTGCAGGGTGTGACGATCGATCCCAACAGCGGCCTCGTCGAAGCACTCGCCGGTGAACCGATTCCCTCCCTCGCCAGACGGGTCGCCAAAGCCGGTCTCCATGGCCTGGAGTGGTCGGTGGGCATCCCAGGCACGGTGGGTGGTGCCGCAGTGATGAATGCAGGAGCCCAAGGCGGATGCATCGCCGACCGGCTGGAGTCTGTGCGGGTGATGCCGATCCAAGGCGGAGACAGCTTTGAACTCAGCGCTGATCAATTGGACTTTGCTTATCGGCACAGCCGCCTCCAACAGGACGGTCTCGTGGTGCTTTCAGCGCGTTTCCACCTGGAACCGGGCCATGACCCGAAGGAACTGAAGCGAATCACCAGTGGCAACCTCAGCCACCGAACGACNACACAGCCCTACCAACAACCCAGTTGCGGCAGTGTGTTTCGCAATCCAGAACCACAGAAAGCCGGTCGGTTAATCGAAGAAATGGGGCTCAAGGGAACGCGTATTGGAGGAGCGGAAGTCTCAACGCTCCATGCCAACTTCATCGTCAACANCGGAGATGCTCAAGCCCGAGACATCCACCAGCTGATTCATTTGGTTCAGGATCGAATCAAAGCGGCACATGGCATTCATCTCCATCCGGAAGTGAAGCAACTGGGATTCGATTCAGCCGCCTAACCTGCCTGCTCATTCAGCGTCACGATGGCAGGGTTCGGACTCCCCAATTTCGGTCAGCTCACCGAAGCCTTCCGCAAGGCCCAGCAGATCCAGCAGGACGCGCAGCTGCTCCAGCAGGAACTCGATGCAATGGAGATCGAGGGAACCAGCGGCGATGGTCGTGCCAGCGTCTGGCTCTCCGGCAACCAGCAGCCACTGCGTGTGCGACTCGACCCCGCCCTCCTTCAGGACGGACAAGAGGCCTGCGAAGCCGCAACGTTGGAAGCCCTGCAAGCCGCCTACGAGCAATCGACCGCAACGATGAAAGGCCGCATGGAAGAACTGACCGGTGGCTTAGATCTCAACCTCCCCGGCCTGGGCGGCTGATCGAGATCAGCTCTTCGAGCCCGGCGGCGTACAAGTTGTATCGCTCCCAAGCGGTTGTGACTCCGCAACCTGGCTCCCCTCGATGCAGGCAATCTCGAAAACGACAAGGCCAGGGATCCAACTGCTGACGAAGTTCAGGAAACAGCACACCCAGTTCCCTCGGATCGTCCGGAAGATCCGGACGATTGAAACCCGGTGTATCCGCCACCCGTGAATCGCTACCGAGAGCAAACAGCTCAACGTGGCGCGTGGTGTGACGCCCCCGCTGCAAGCGACCGGAGACCNCTCCGACCCTTAAAGAGAGATGNGGAAGCAAACGGTTCAGAACACTGCTTTTCCCAACTCCAGATGGACCGCACAGCACCGCCAAAGCCGTTCCTCTGAGGCGCTGCTGCAAGGCCTCCNCCCCTTCCCCGGTCTCGCTGGAGAGCGCAATGGGGTCATAGCCCCAACCACGCAAGCGCTCACACAACGCCTCTAGCTGCTCGATCGGCAGCAAATCCCGTTTGCTCAACACCANCTGCACATCAAGGCCGGTGCGTTCTGCAGTTAAAAGAAAACGACTGGCTTGATCGGGATCAAAGCTGGGTTGATCAACGGCCAAGACCACAACCACCAACGAGACATTCGCCACGGGTGGGCGTGTCAACCAGCTGTTCCGAGGCGCAACATCGGCCACGACGGCCCTGGCCTGCACCACATCAATCGCTTCAACACAGACCTCATCCCCCACATTCACTGCGGAGCCTCGATGGTTCAGGCGCGTCCTNCGNGTNCAGAGCAAGCGACCGGGAATGCCCTCCGGTGGCTCGTGCAGNTCAACCTCGAGATAGTTGGCCTGTAGGGCAACAACGATGCCTGTCGCAGTGGAATCAACCACTGGCGCATGTCACCAGAAGCGAAACAAAATCAGTTGCCTCATCGTTCACAACCACTGCGTGACCGGCATCGCGAAGACCCGGTACCACCATGGCCTCGGGTTCCCCACGATCCAACTGCACGGCGAGCTGATCGCCGGGTTGCATCGATTCGAGGGTGAGTTTGCAGCGAATGAAATTCACCGGACAGGGTGTTCCCCTGAGATCCAGGGAACGCGCTGTCATCCCTTCTGACCGAAAAGCCGGGCGAACAACCCACTGTTGTGGTGGTGATGCTGTTTGCCACGCGCCGAATGATGGCCCGCAAGCTGCTCCAAGAGCGTCCGTTCCGCATCGGACAAGCGTTTGGGCAACTCAACGGTGACGGTGATGCGTTGATCACCACGGGCGACAGGATTTCCCAATTTGGGAATGCCCTTGTTACTGAGCGTGACGACAGACCCAGGCTGTGAACCGGCCGGCAACTCGATTTCCTGCACACCATCAACGGTTTCCACCTCGATGGTGTCTCCGAGAATGGCCTGGAGATAACTGACCTTCACATCGGACAGGATGTTGAGGCCATCCCGCTTCAGCCTTGGATGGGATCGGACGGTGAGGAAGACGTACAAATCACCCGACGGTCCACCACGCAAGCCGGCATTGCCTTCACCGCTGACACGTAAACGCGTACCGGTATCGACACCGGCTGGAATATTGATGCGCAGCTTCTTACGAACCTGCCGGACCCCTTGGCCTCCACAGGAGGAGCAGGGATCCGCAATCACCTGACCGGTTCCTTCACAGGTTGGACATTCCGCCACTTGCGTGAAATTGCCGAATGGTGTGCGTGTCGCCCGTCGAACCTGCCCAGCACCACCACAGGTTCCGCAGGTTGTCGGACCACTTCCGGACTTAGCACCGCTGCCATCGCAGACGTCGCAGGTCTCCAAGTGAGGGATCTTGATCTCTTGCTCTTGGCCAAACACCGCCTGCTCGAAATCGACCGTGAGGTCGTAGCGGAGGTCATCACCCTGCTGCGGCCCGCGTCGCCGCGGGCGACCACCAGCGGAGCCACCTGGACCACCAAATCCCTGGAAGAACGTTTCGAAGAGATCGGCAAATCCCCCCATATCGCCCATGTCCGGGGCCCCGGCAGCTCCTCCGAGACCGGCTTCTCCAAATTGGTCGTACCGCGCGCGCGTTTGAGGATCACTAAGAACCTCATAGGCACGACCAATCTCTTTGAACCGGTCCTCAGCACCGGCTTCCTTATTGATATCGGGGTGGTACTGACGCGCTAAGCGGCGGTAAGAGCGCTTCAACGTGTCGGCGTCGGCATCACGACCGACACCAAGCAGGTCGTAGTAATCAGCCATTAACCCTGCTCCGTCTCGGATTGATCCTGGTTGGCTGGAGGCTCAGCTGTGGCTGCTGCATCAGATGGTCCTGGCCCCATCGACACCTTGACCATGGCGTGACGCAGGACCCGACCGTTGAGGTGATAGCCGCGCTGCAGCTCCTCGGTGACAACATCCTCAGGATGTTCAGTGCTTTCCTCGCGCAGCACGGCCTCATGCAACGTCGGGTCAAAGTCTTGACCGACCACTTCCATCCGAGCCACACCCTGCTGTTTGAGGACTTCTACAAGCTGCTTGTAAAGACCTTGATAGCTGCGATGGAGTGCCTGCGCCTCTTCCCCCTCAGGATTGAGCTGCTGCCGCGCACGCTCAAAGTTATCCACCACAGGGAGAATTTCACTCAACGTGGAGCAAACCAATTGTTGACGTAGATCATCTTGATCGCGGCTCTGACGCTTGCGGAAATTGTCGAAATCAGCAGCGATCCGCATGTACTGGCTCTGAAGCGTGTCGTGTTCGGCCTTCAGGGTCTGCAGTTCCTGCTCGAGTTGCTGCAAGCGATCCCCTGACTCGGGCACAGCAGATGATTCCGCCTGATCGGGCGCTTCTGCTGGCGAATCCGACGCAATCGGCGACTCAATCGCCTCGACGGTCTGATCCTGCTCAGGGGTGGAAGCGTCGCCGCTCATGCTGACCGGTCCGGAAGAACTGTCTAGACATGTTGAAGGGCAACGCTGACCTCCCACAAGCTGCGGAAGCCCGCACCTCTTCGATCTGCTCCATCAACAGTGATCCAGGCACGACCGATTGCTGATTCAAGTTCGCCGGCACAACAGCGTTTCGAACTTGAGCTTTTGCTCCAGGAGGCTGTCCCCGATTGCAATGAACTCGAGCAAGCACAGCCCCTGCTGGCAAGCCATCCCCTTGGAGTAGAGCCGAAGCACTGGAGAAGCCTTCAAGCCTTACCGCTCGCCATCGATGACCAAACCCTGGTGCTGGCGGTCCCGAGCCATTGGGGTGAAGACAACAGAACAGCGTTGCAAAAGCAGCTTGAGATCGGGACACGACGCATTCACTGGCGTTCAGCCCTGCTGAGTGATTTGGATCAAGTGCTGAGCTCAGCATCAGAACCAAAGCAACGGCTGCCTCGCGAGATCAGCCCTGAGATCTCTGAACTGGAGGAGAGCGAACCACCAGGAGAGCCAGCCTCCCTCGATACCACCATCGCCTCTTTTCTCGATGGATTCAGCGCCGACGGACTCCTAGAGGAGGACTCCGACGAACCATCCACATCCAGTGGAGATGTCGTCGATCTCGAGGCCAGTCTCAAGGACGCTGAAGCCTCGCCAGTGATTGCACTGGTGGATCGAATTTTGTTGCAGGCGATGAGCATCGGTGCCAGCGATATTCATGTGGAGCCACAGCAAAAAGGACTCCAACTGCGTTACCGCCAGGACGGCGTGCTGCAGCAATACATCGAACCGCTTCCGAGTCGACTGATTCCAGCGGTGACCTCCCGGTTCAAAATCCTGGCTGATCTCGATATCGCAGAGCGCCGTCAGGCCCAGGACGGACGCATCCGTCGGAAATATCGCCAACGGGTGATCGATTTTCGAGTCAGCACGTTGCCAAGTCGATTCGGAGAAAAAGTTTGCCTGCGACTGCTCGACAGCAGTGCGACTCAGCTCGGGCTGGACAAACTCATTACCAATCAACAAACCCTGGATCTGGTTCGTGAACTGGGGGCCAAACCCTTTGGAATGATCCTGGTCACAGGACCGACCGGCTCAGGCAAATCGACCACCCTGTATTCGTAGCTCGCAGAACGTAACGATCCGGGAATCAATATCTCAACGGTGGAGGACCCGATTGAATACACCCTCCCGGGAATCACCCAGAGCCAAGTCAATCGAGAGAAGGGATTTGATTTCGCAACCGCATTGCGCGCTTTTATGCGCCAAGACCCGGATGTTCTCTTGGTTGGCGAGACACGGGATCTTGAAACAGCCAAGACGGCGATTGAAGCAGCGCTGACTGGTCACCTCGTGCTCAGCACGCTGCATGCCAACGACGCGCCCAGCACGGTGGCCCGTCTCGATGAGATGGGTGTTGAGCCGTTCATGATTTCAGCAGCTCTAATCGGCATCGTCTCCCAACGCTTGATGCGACGGGTCTGCACCACCTGCCGTGAGCCGTATCACCCAGATGAGCAAGAGCTCGGCCGCTTCGGACTCATGGCGGGCAAAGAAGCGAAAGTCACCTTTTACCGAGCCCGCCACCCCGATCCCTCAGCATCAACATCCTGCCCTGACTGCAAAGGCAGCGGCTACAAGGGCCGCGTTGGTGTCTATGAAGTGTTGCGGATCAATGAAGACATCGCCACGGCAATTTCTCGGGGCTCCAGCACCGATGTGATCCGGCAACTTGCGCTCGAATCAGGAATGAAAACACTCCTGGGGTACAGCCTCGAACTGGTGCGTCAAGGACACACCACCTTGGAAGAAGTGGGGCGCTTGATCTTGACCGATTCAGGTCTCGAATCTGAGCGCCGAGCTCGAGCTCTCAGCACAATGACTTGTACAGGCTGTGGCGCCGGCCTCGAAGACGGCTGGCTGGAATGTCCCTACTGCTTAACCCCACGACATTGAGGAGATCGTCTTGGACTTGATGATCGAGGACCTGATGGAACAACTAGTTAACGAAGGGGGAAGTGATTTGCACATCGCGACCGGTCAACCTCCTTACGGTCGCTTTAGTGGTCAACTGCGGCCGATCCGAGATGAAGCTCTCAGCGAAGAAAGCTGCAACAAATTGATCTTCTCAATGCTCAACAACAGCCAGCGCAAAACGCTGGAACAAACCTGGGAGCTGGATTGTGCTTATGGGCTCAAAGGAGTAGCGCGCTTTCGCGTGAATGTGTATCGCCAAAAAGGCAGCTATGCAGCCTGTTTAAGAGCCCTAGGAAGCTCAATCCCAAGCCTAGATGCACTGAATTTGCCACCGGTCGTCATGGAAACATCCAAACGACCCAGAGGACTCATTCTGGTTACCGGACCAACCGGATCAGGAAAAACAACCACCCTTGCTGCATTACTCGACCATATCAATCACACCAGAAGTGAGCACATTCTCA
>NZED01000063.1 GCA_002690325.1 Synechococcus sp. ARS1019 | reverse complement strand
AAATCCGGGATTGACGGGACTCGAACCCGCAACTTCCGCCGTGACAGGGCGGTGCTCTAACCAATTGAACTACAAACCCACTTAAATTTCTATCCTAATGATGCCTGAACAGCTTAAAATTTGCAACAAAAAAATAAATTAATTAAAGCTATTAAATAGCGTGTATGCCACGGAATTTACATTAATAGTTAGATTATAATATTTGCATACCATGCTTTCTCACCATCGTTTAAAATAGTTTATTTGCTACATCAAATAAATTTAAATTAGTAAATGCTACTAATTTTTACTAAAAGTAGGAATCCATTTCATTTTACTGCAAAAATATTACTAAGGTATTAAAAAAGGTTTTCTCTTCATTAACTGATAATAAATACAAAATCTTTCCGACATCTTTATATTTTTACAATGAATGATCTTAAAGTTTTTTCTAAAACTTTAAGTAATGAAATATAGGGGAAAAATTAATGACAATTAGTCCACCAGAACGCGAGATTAAAACTGTCAAGATCGTTGTTGATCGTGATCCTGTACCAACTTCATTTGAGAAGTGGGCAAAACCAGGACATTTCTCTCGTACACTTGCAAAAGGTCCTGCAACAACAAAATGGGTTTGGGACCTTCACGCAGATGCTCACGATTTCGATAGTCACACAACTGACCTTGAAGACATTTCTCGTAAAGTCTTCAGTGCTCACTTTGGGCAACTTGGAGTTATTTTTATTTGGCTTAGTGGAATGTACTTCCACGGAGCACGTTTTTCAAACTACGAAGCATGGTTAAGTGATCCAACTCACATTAAACCATCAGCACAAGTAGTTTGGCCGATCGTTGGTCAAGAAATCCTTAACGGTGACGTTGGAGGAGGTTTCCAAGGAGTTCAAATTACTTCAGGATTCTTCCAGCTTTGGCGTGGAAGTGGAATTACCAGTGAACTTCAACTTTACAGTACAGCAATTGGAGCACTTATTTGTGCAGGGCTTATGTTCTTCGCAGGATGGTGGCACTACCACAAAGCTGCACCAAAACTTGAGTGGTTCCAAAATGTCGAATCAATGATGAACCACCACCTTGCTGGTCTTCTTGGACTTGGAAGCCTTGCATGGGCAGGTCACCAGATTCACATTGCATTACCAGTAAATACACTCCTTGACGCAGGGGTAGATCCAAAAGAGATTCCACTCCCACATGAGTTCATGCTTAACCGTGCACTTATGGCAGAACTTTACCCAAGTTTTGCAAAAGGACTTACACCATTTTTCACTTTTAACTGGACTGAATACTCAGATTTCCTTACTTTCCGTGGAGGATTAAACCCAGTAACAGGTGGACTTTGGCTTACTGACGTAGCACACCACCACCTTGCAATTGCAGTTCTTTTCCTTGTAGCTGGTCACCAGTACCGTACAAACTGGGGAATTGGACACAGCATGAAAGAAATTCTTGAAGCACACAAGGGTCCATTCACTGGTGAAGGGCACAAAGGTCTTTACGAAATTTTAACAACTTCGTGGCATGCACAACTTGCTATTAACTTAGCACTTATGGGGTCATTATCTATTATTGTGTCTCACCACATGTATAGTATGCCTCCGTACCCATACTTAGCAACTGATTACGGAACTCAACTTTCACTTTTCACACACCACATGTGGATTGGAGGTTTCTGTATTTGTGGAGCTGCTGCACACGCAGCAATTTTCATGGTTCGTGACTACGACCCAGCAACGAACTACAACAATGTTCTTGACCGTGTTCTCCGTCACCGTGATGCAATTATTTCTCACTTAAACTGGGTTTGTATTTTCCTTGGATTCCACAGTTTTGGACTTTACGTTCACAACGATACAATGAGTGCTCTTGGTCGTCCGCAAGATATGTTCTCAGACACAGCAATTCAACTTCAACCGGTTTTTGCACAATTCTTACAAAACACTCATGCACTCGCACCTGAGCTTACTGCACCAACAGCAGCTGGAAGTACAAGTGCAAGTTGGGGTGGAGATATTGTTGCAGTAGGTGGAAAGATTGCAATGATGCCAATTTCACTTGGTACTTCAGACTTTATGGTTCACCATATCCACGCATTTACAATTCACGTAACAGTACTTATCCTTCTTAAAGGAGTACTTTTTGCGCGTAGTTCACGTCTTATCCCAGATAAGGCAAACCTTGGTTTCCGATTCCCTTGTGACGGACCAGGACGTGGAGGAACATGTCAAGTATCAGCTTGGGACCACGTTTTCTTAGGTCTCTTCTGGATGTACAACTCAATTTCTATTGTAATTTTCAACTTTAGCTGGAAGATGCAATCAGACGTTTGGGGAAGTGTAACTGGAAATGGGGTTTCGCACATTACTGGTGGTAACTTTGCACAAAGTGCAAACACTATTAATGGTTGGCTTCGTGATTTCCTTTGGGCACAATCTTCACAGGTAATTCAATCATACGGATCTGCGCTCTCAGCATACGGTCTCATCTTCTTAGGTGCGCACTTTATCTGGGCTTTCAGTCTCATGTTCCTTTTCTCAGGGCGTGGTTACTGGCAAGAGCTTATTGAGTCAATTGTATGGGCGCACAACAAACTTAAAGTTGCGCCAGCTATTCAGCCACGCGCTTTAAGTATTACTCAGGGACGTGCCGTTGGTGTTGCTCACTACCTTTTAGGTGGAATTGCAACAACTTGGTCATTCTTCTTAGCGCGAATTATTGCAGTAGGATAACCGCACGGAGGATTAACATTATGGCAACAAAATTCCCTAAATTTAGTCAAGGACTTGCGCAAGATCCAACAACTCGCCGTATTTGGTTCGGAATCGCGACAGCTCACGATTTCGAGACACACGATGGGATGACAGAAGAAAAGCTCTACCAAAAGATCTTTGCTTCTCACTTTGGACAACTTGCAATTATTTTCTTATGGACATCTGGTAACCTTTTCCACGTTGCGTGGCAAGGAAACTTTGAAAAGTGGGGAGAAGATCCTCTTCACGTACGTCCAATCGCTCACACAATCTGGGATCCACACTTTGGGCAACCAGCTGTTGAAGCATTCACACGTGGTGGAGCATCGGCTCCAGTAAATATTGCATACTCAGGAGTTTACCAATGGTGGTACACAATTGGTATGCGTACAAATGTTGATCTTTACAATGGGTCACTTTTCCTTCTCTTTGTAGCAGGACTTTTCCTTTTTGCAGGATGGCTTCACCTTCAGCCAACATTTGCACCAGCAGTTTCTTGGTTTAAGAACGCTGAATCACGATTAAACCACCACCTTTCTGGGCTCTTCGGAGTAAGTTCACTTGCATGGACTGGTCACCTTGTACACGTGGCAATCCCAGCATCACGTGGGGAAACAGTTCGTTGGGATAATTTCTTAACAACATTACCTCACCCAGCTGGTCTTGCACCATTCTTTACAGGTCAGTGGGCTGTTTATGCACAAAACCCAGATACAGCTGAGCACATCTTCGGGACATCTGAAGGAGCTGGAACAGCAATTCTTACGTTTTTAGGTGGTTTCCACCCACAAACACAAAGTCTCTGGCTTACTGATATGGCTCACCACCACCTTGCAATTGCAGTTCTTTTTATTATTGCTGGGCACCAATACCGTACAAACTTCGGAATTGGTCACAGTATGAAAGAAATTCTTGAAGCGCACACTGCACCTTCAGGACGTCTTGGAGCAGGTCACACAGGACTTTTTGATACTGTAAACAACTCGCTTCACTTCCAACTTGGACTTGCACTTGCATCAGTTGGTGTAGTATGTTCACTTACTGCACAGCACATGTACAGTATGCCACCTTATGCTTTCCTTGCTCAGGATTTCACAACTATGGCAGCACTCTATTCACACCACCAGTACATCGCTGGTTTTATTATGTGTGGAGCGTTTGCACACGGAGCAATTTTCTTCATTCGTGACTACGACCCAGAAGCAAACAGCGGAAACGTGCTTGCTCGTATGTTAGAGCACAAAGAAGCAATTATTTCACACCTTAGTTGGGTATCTCTTTTCCTTGGGTTCCACACTCTTGGCCTTTACGTTCACAATGACGTAATGCAAGCATTTGGAACTCCTGAGAAGCAAATCCTTATTGAGCCAGTATTTGCACAATGGATTCAAGCAGCACAAGGTAAAGCACTTTACGGTTTTGACGTACTCCTTTCTGGAGAAAATGCAGCAACTGCAGCAGGTAATTCGATTTACCTTCCAGGATGGCTTGACGGAATTAACAGTTCAACAAACTCACTTTTCCTTCCTATCGGGCCTGGGGATTTCCTTGTACACCACGCAATCGCACTTGGACTTCACGTAACAACTCTTATTCTTGTAAAAGGAGCTCTTGATGCACGTGGATCTAAACTTATGCCAGATAAGAAAGATTTTGGTTACAGCTTCCCTTGTGATGGACCAGGACGTGGAGGAACATGTGACATCTCAGCATGGGATGCATTCTACCTTGCAGTATTCTGGGAGCTTAACACAGTTTCATGGACTGTATTCTACTTCCACTGGAAGCACCTTGCACTTTGGCAAGGAAATTCAGCTCAGTTTGATGAGTCATCAACATATATTATGGGATGGCTTCGTGACTACCTTTGGCTTAACTCATCACAGCTTATTAACGGATACAACCCGTTTGGAATGAACAGTCTTTCTGTATGGGCTTGGATGTTCCTTTTTGGACACCTTATCTATGCAACAGGATTTATGTTCCTTATTTCATGGCGTGGTTACTGGCAAGAGCTTATTGAAACTCTTGTTTGGGCGCATGAGCGTACTCCACTTGCAAACTTTGTAAAGTGGAATGATAAACCAGTAGCACTATCAATTGTACAAGCACGTCTTGTTGGTCTTACTCACTTCTCAGTAGGATTCGTACTTACGTACGCGGCATTTGTAATTGCATCAACTTCTGGAAAATTCGGTTAAATTCGTTAAATTTTACTAATTTAATTAGATAAAATTATGGGGGGTTACTAAAACTCCCCATAATTTTCGATTTTTAAAAATTTTTAAAAATGCGTTATTTTAACAAAATGAATAAATTATTTCTTATTATTTATATTCCAATTATAAGTTTCATTGTCGTATTATGTTTACCACAACAAAGTAAATTTCGTGATAAAGTAACACGTCGTATTTTTGAAATTGGGATTTTTGCACAATATAAATCAGCAATAATTTTTACAAAAACGTTAATTTGGAGTCTTTTAGTATTCAGCTGTTTATATTTTGCAGGAATTTTATTTCCAATTTAATTTGTAATGTCTACCATAAAAATATAATAGACATTACAAACATAACTTAAAAAATTAAGTAATTAGAAGTTCATTTCCGAAAGTTGTACTTTCTCAAATTGCTTCTTCTTAAGTACAAGGAATACTTGTGCAATAAGTACAAAACCTAAGAAAATAATAAGTCCTTGAAGGCGAGCTGGGTTTTGGAGTACAATTTCTGTTTCTCCTTGTCCAAATCCACCTACGTTAGGGTTATTTGTTACAGGTTGGTCTGCTGTTACAGTATCACCTACTTTAACTAAAAGATCTGGCCCTGTTGGTACTGAAACTGTTACTGAACCACCATCTGTCGTTGCAATTACAATGTCATTACCCTTGTCACTTGCATTAATTGCAGAAATCTTTCCAGCAGCAGGAGCGTTAAAAACTGTGTTGTTTGACTTTGAACCGTCTGGGTATACCTGACCACGACCACGGTTACCACCAAGGTAAATTGGGTAAGTAAGGTAGTTTACATCTTTATTTGTTGATGGGTCCGGTGCGAGGATTGGGAAAGTCATTTCACTATACTTCTTACCTGGAACTGGTCCAACAATAAGCATGTTTTGCTTGTCCTCACTATAAGGCTGGAAGTAAAGTTTTCCAACTTTTGCCTTAAGCTCTGCAGACATACGGTCTGCTGGTGCCATTGTGAATCCATCTGGAAGAATGAGCACAGCCCCAACATTTAACCCACCTTTTTTACCATTCCCAAGAACTTGCTTAACTTCTTGGTCATATGGAATTTTCACAACTGCTTCAAAAACTGAGTTTGGAAGTACAGCTTGTGGTACTTCGATATCTACTGGCTTTTGAGCAAGGTGACAGTTAGCACAAACAATACGGCCTGTTGCTTCACGTGGGTTTTCGTAACCTTGTTGTGCGTACATCGGGTATGCTACAGCTTGTGTAGCCGTGCCAACGAAAAGTGATGCAAAAACACTTACGAGAAATAAATTTTTCTTCATGAGAACTAATAATTTACTTAGATTGAAATTTCCTTTAACTCTGGGGCACAAGGACTCGAACCTCGGAATAACTGAACCAAAACCAGCCGCCTTACCACTTGGCTATGCCCCACATTTTTTGCTATATTATGAAATTTCTTTGTCAAAAAGTCAATAATAAGAGAAAATTGACGAGTTTGACAAAGAATACATGTAATTACCAACTTGCTTTTCGCACACCTGGGAGAAGCCCTTTATGAGCCATTTCACGTAATACGTGGCGTGAAAGTCCAAAATCACGGTAATACCCTTTTGGTCGTCCAGTTTTTGCACAACGGCTGTGGAGACGAACTTTTGAACTATTACGTGGTAATCCCTGGAACTCACGTTGAATACTTACTACTTCACGAATTGATTCTGCAGTACGAAGACGTTCTTTAAATTCAAGACGTTTTGCTGCATACTTCTGAACAAGTTTTTGACGTTTCGTTTGACGTGCAATTAATGCCTTTTTTGCCATGAGAATTTTTTATAAAAATAAAATTTATAACTAAATTGTTAATACAAGCTTAGGTTTAAAAGCCTTTTTTAGTTACTAATAATCATATGTGATCTACTTTGTAAGTAATTTACCATATTAATACTTATTCGTCACTGTTTTTATTTTTTTGGGTTTGTTTCCTTTGTTAGATGAATATTCATCTAACAAAGGAAAAGTTATTCAAAAATTAGTTTAGTACTAAGCTTTGAAAATTGCCTTATACTCACCAATTGCTGCTTTTAAAAGCTCTTCAGATTCTGGAGAGAACTTCTTAGAAGAGTTTACCTCTTCACCGAAATTAGGCTTGTTTGTTTTAAGGTAGTCACGAAGACCAGAAAGGAATGAACGAACTTGTCCTACTTCTACGTCATCTAAGTAACCCTGTGTTCCAGTGTAGATAGTTGCTACTTGCTGATCAACTGAAAGTGGCTGACTCTGCGCTTGCTTAAGAAGCTCACGTAAACGTGCTCCACGTGCAAGTTGATTTTGAGTTGCCTGATCAAGGTCAGAAGCGAACTGTGAGAATGCCTCAAGCTCAGCGAATTGTGCAAGTTCAAGCTTAAGTGTTCCTGCTACTTGCTTCATTGCTTTAATTTGAGCTGCTGAACCTACACGAGATACTGAAATACCAACGTTAATTGCTGGACGAATACCTGAGTTGAAAAGGTCNGNTNNAAGGAANANTTGNCCNTCNGTAATTGAAATNACGTTNGTTGGAATNNANGCNGATACGTCTCCACCTTGTGTTTCAATAATTGGAAGTGCAGTCATACTTCCTTCACCTAATGCATCACTAAGCTTCGCTGCACGCTCAAGTAAACGTGAGTGAAGGTAGAATACGTCACCAGGGTATGCTTCACGTCCTGGAGGACGNTTAAGAAGGAGTGACATCTGACGGTAAGCTTGTGCTTGCTTAGAAAGGTCATCATAAATAATGAGAGTTGCACGACCTGTGTACATGAAGTACTCAGCTAATGAAGCCCCAGTATATGGTGCAAGGTATTGGAGAGTTGCAGGTGAATCTGCGTTCTCNGCTACAATAATTGTGTAGTCCATTGCTCCAGCATTTGAAAGAGTTGTCACAATCTGTGCTACTGATGATGCTTTCTGTCCAATTGCTACGTATACACAAATTACATCACCACCTTTTTGGTTAATGATTGTATCTGTTGCTACTGCAGTTTTTCCAGTCTGACGGTCACCAATAATAAGCTCACGCTGACCACGTCCAATTGGGATCATTGCATCAATCGATACAAGTCCAGTTTGAAGTGGTTCGTATACTGAACGACGAGCAATAATTCCAGGTGCTGGTGATTCAATTAATCGAACACCATCAGCCTTAATATCACCACGACCATCAATTGGACGTGCTAATGCGTCTACTACACGACCTAAGAATGCTTCCCCTACTGGTACTTGTGCAATCTTACCAGTTGCTTTTACAGAATCACCTTCTTGGATTTTAAGACCATCTCCCATTAATACAGCACCTACGTTGTCTGCTTCAAGGTTGAGGGCTACTCCAATTGTTCCATCTTGGAACTCAAGTAATTCACCAGACATTACTTTTTCTAAACCGTAAATACGCGCAATACCATCTCCTACTTGAAGTACTGTTCCTACATTTACAACTTGTGCTTCTTGAGTGTATTGCTCAATCTGTTGGCGAATTACACTACTAATTTCATCAGGACGAATTTTTACCATTTTATCCTCGGTTCGATTCAATCTTAAGGGATTAACTTTTCACGGATTGGTGACTAAAAATATCACCGTCCCATTTATATTGGGAGAGCTAAAACATAAAAAATGATCTATGTTTGCTCGAAAATAATCTTATATTTTTTTAATTNCTATATCACGTATAGAAATTAAAAAGAGTATTAAAGACTTGATGTCATAAGAGAAATCTTAGCATCAATGTATTTGCGGTGAAGTGAAGCATTCATTTGAGATTGGATCCCTGAAATTGCTTTTTCAAACGCTACATTTACGAGTTGACGGCGGAACTGTGCGATAGCTTTTTCTTCTTCAAGACGAATTGTTTCATCTTTAAGTCCAGCAAATCGTGTTGTTACTTCAGCCATACGTGACCCTTGTTCGCTTGTAAGAGCTTCAAGAGTTTTACGNCCGTCGTTTTTAATTTCTTGTACTTTGTCGTTTGCACTTGCGAGTTCTGCTTTAGCTGTATCAAGCTCTAATTGTGCTTGCTTAAAGCGATCATCGGCACTACGAAGACTTCCGAGAATTTTTTCTCGGCGTGTATCTAACATAGATGTAAGTGTTTCTCGCCCAAGTTTGAATACAATTGGGACAACAACGGCAAGGTTAAGAACGTTCGTTTCAAGAATATTAGTATTGAAACCGAAACCTTCTGCGAGTGATACCATTCAAAACCTCCAAATGATTTGGAATTTGTATTAAATTAATTTTTTAGGAAAAACTAATAAAAAAGGACAAAATAAAATTTTTATTCTGTTTTTAATTTANCGGTAAGATNACCGTTAAATTTGTTTCTTGGCAGCTTATAACAAACTGCCATAAGAAACATTGTTTCTAGTAGAATTACAACAAGAAGTAATTAAGAAACAAATGGGTTTGCGAACATTAATGCTAATGCAACTACAAGACCGTAAATTGTTAATGCTTCCATGAATGCTAAAGATAAAAGAAGTGTTCCACGGATTTTTCCTTCAGCTTCAGGTTGGCGAGCAATACCTTCTACAGCNTGTCCAGCTGCAGTACCTTGACCAATACCAGGACCAATCGCTCCAAGTCCAATTGCTAAACCAGCTCCAACTACAGATGCAGCACAAATTAATGGGTTCATTGTATGTTTCCTTTTTATAAGTTGCTTATGCTCTTGGAGATTACCAGTTTTCTCTATTTTTTTAAACTAGTTTTTTTATTTATCTTTNATANAANNNAATAATTATTTACTTTTAANTCATAAACTTTGGAAATATCCTTTCCCCCGGAAAAGTCCGGGAAAAAATGGAAAGGAAGAATTGGGATTGCATTTGAAATTTACTTCATTCAGATTGATTAGACTTCAATGAAACAAAGAAATTTAAATCATGTTTGAATGCTTAGTGCCCTTCAAGTGCTTCTCCAATATAAGCTCCTGCAAGAGTTGCAAAAATTAATGCCTGAATCCCACTTGTAAATAATCCAAGGAAAATAAGAGGCACTGGAATCACAAGAGGAACTAACGATACAAGTACTGCTACTACAAGCTCATCAGCAAGAATGTTTCCAAAAAGACGGAAACTTAATGATAATGGTTTTGTGAAGTCTTCTAATACGTTAATTGGAAGTAAGATTGGCGTTGGCTGTACGTACTTTCCAAAGTATTCTAACCCTTTCTTCTTTAAGCCTGCATAGAAATATGTAAGTGAAGTAAGAAGTGCAAGAGCTACAGTTGTGTTAATATCGTTTGTTGGTGCTCCAAGTTCTCCGTGTGGAAGTTCAATAAGCTTCCATGGGATTAATGCCCCAGACCAGTTTGAAACGAAAATAAATAAGAATAAAGTTCCAATAAATGGAGTCCACTCTAAGTAATCGCTCCCAACCTGAGTTTTTGCAATGTCACGAATGTACTCTACAACAAATTCAGCAAGGTTTTGCCCACCTTCTGGAACTGGTTTTAAATCACGAGTTGTTGTTACTGCGAACGCAATGATAAGCCCGAGTACAATCCATGAGTTAATAAGTACTTGTCCGTGCATTTGGAAGCCACCAAGACTCCAATAGAAATGTTGACCAATTTCTACTGCTGAAATGTCATAAAGGAAATTCATCACCTGTCTCCGTGCTTTGATGTTTCACAGTATCATCATACCTTATTTTCCGAAATAAAAAACGAACATTTTTTTATTTTTATTTTTTACAAATCTTTTATAAAAAAGATAATTATTTAACTTGTGGCTGGAGGGAATTGAACCCTCACGCCGTCACCGGCAGGAGATTTTAAGTCTCCAGTGTCTACCATTCCACCACAGCCACTTTTTTTGATTGGGCCGAACTGGATTTGAACCAGTGTAGGCAAGCCAGCGGATTTACAGTCCGCCCCCATTAACCACTCGGGCATCGACCCATATATATAATTACCTATTAAATAGGTATGTCTTAGAGAGGACTCGAACCTCCACGCCGTAAAGCACAAACCCCTCAAGCTTGCGTGTCTACCATTCCACCACTAAGACATTTGGTTTGAGTATAGAATAAACGAATATAGGTTTCAAGTAGTTTTCCTTAAATTTAAGTTAGTATTAATTACTAACTTAAATTTAAAGAAAAAATTAATATTTCAAGAAACGAAAAAAAATATTAACGCTTTGAAAATTGTGGTGCCTTACGAGCTTTCTTTAAACCATACTTCTTACGCTCTTTCTTAAGAGCAATACGAGTAAGGAAGCCAGCATTTTTAAGCGAACTGCGGTATTCTGGGTTCATCATGCAAAGAGCACGAGCACAGCCAAGACGGATCGCATCTGACTGTCCAGTTAAACCCCCACCTTCAGCACGGATAAAAATATCGTAAGTTGCATCTAATTGAAGTGTTTCGAATGGTTTTAAAATATTTGCATAAGCACCTTGTAAGTACTGTTCTGCATCCACTTGATTCACTTTAATTGTCCCTGTTCCAGGTGAGCAAATTCGAACTTGAGCAATTGCTCGCTTTCGACGCCCTGTAGCGGACCAAACTTGCATAAAAAGTCTCCTTTAATTAAGTGAGTTAAAATGTGTAGATTAATCTTCTTTTAATTCAATTCCATACGTATTTAATGCTCCACGGACTTCATCAGCTGATTTCTGCCCAAAATTACGGAGTTTCATTAAATCACGAAATGATTGTTTAGATAAGTCAGCTAAAGTCAAAATATTAGCTCGTTTTAAACAATTATAAGCACGTAATGATAATTCGAGTTGTTCAATTAAAACTTCGTTTAAATCTGTATCCGACTCAATTTTTTTGTAATTTACCTCAACAAAATTTGGTGTTTCTGGGAGTTTTAATTCATCTGCATAAATTCGTTCATCAGTTAATCGTGTTAAACAACTTGTCATTAACTTCATACAAACTTTTGCGGCTGATTTCATCGCATCAAATGGATGAATACTTCCATTTGTCCAAATTTCAAAGTAAATATATTCACCATCAATTGAGTGTTCTTGAATACTAAAATTCACTTGTTTAATTGGCATAAAAATAGCATCAATTGGAAAAGTTACTGAACGCTGGTTTGTTTGATTTGATTCAAATGATTCAAAAAAACGTTGATCCATTAATTGGGGAACACCTGGTAATTTTGTCCACGATTGATAACTTCGACCTTGGCCAATAAAAACTGTAAGTTTGAAATTATCGGCTGCAGCCTTAGATAGTACAGTTGCAATTGGTTGATTTGGGTCAACCAAACAGTAATCTCCAATATCTAAATCGCCTGCAGTAATTACATAAGGGAAAGAT
>NZED01000062.1 GCA_002690325.1 Synechococcus sp. ARS1019 | reverse complement strand
TTGTGTCCGTGTTTAGGGATGCCACCACGAAAAAAATAATTGAAGTCATGCCGGTTAGTGCAATGGCTAGGGCACTAAGATTGTTTAACTCAAGATTTCCATACCTAAAAGATAGGTAAGCCATGCAATGGAAGAGATTGATCACTTAGNTTGATTGGTTTGATTCGATTGAAGTNGCGAGTGTANTCGATAGTTAAAANCTGACNTGACTCCAATTTTAGTTCATTATGCATCAAATTGCAGCTTCTTTCGCAACTATGACTGCCGAGGTTGTTCCAATTTACTCCTTCCTTGCATTCATTCATGGGTAGTTTGCTTAAACATATATATTGATCTACACNCNTGGACTCTACTAAAGACATCNTTAGGCCATTTTCAGATCCTTGCGCTGGAGATCTGAGCACGCCGGTAAATAGCAATATATTTGTTAGAAATCTGATCAATAATCTTCCAGTTTATCGGAAAGGCCTATCACCTTACGTGAGAGGCGTGCAGTTAGGTGTTGCTTTTGGGTATGTATTGTANGGTCCTTTTACAATCTTGGGACCAATGCGTAATAGTGAAATGTTTGCNAATATAGGATTGATATCTACTTTTGGGGCGATCCATATACTTGTATTTTTATTTTTCCTGTACGGCCAGGGCCAATCNGGTGCCAAGTTTTATGCTCCACCCTCTAATCCTACGGTAATTAATCCCCCTAAAGATCTTTTCAGTAGCGAATCTTGGATGGACTTTACTAATGGGTTTTGGCTTGGAGGCTCAGGCGGTGCTGCTGTAGCGTGGTTTGCTTATACTAACTCTGCTGTTAGGGGNTTGTATGAAATCTTTTTCANCCGATNACCTATTGGTCATTTGTTTAGGTGTNTTTAGTATTTCAAAAAACAACTTCCAATATTTTTGTTGACTTATTGCTGGGCTTGTAGATTCNCAAGGTTGGATAGGGCATCATCTGCATTCAAGCTGCTTCCGTGTGCAAGGGTGGTAGAAAAAAGTAGAAGGATGATAGAAAGTAGATATTTCATCTCTTCGTAGAGACTTCTGTCTTTCTAATTCTTAAACGGGGTGTTGTTCTCGATCCTGATGACTCCTTTTCTGCCATAGTATGTATTTGTTGTCTTGCTTTAGATGCCTCTCATTAACGTCAAGACGAATATGTCTGAGGTCCAGGCTCCAGATGTTCTTTTGAAAAAGCTGTCCGCGGCTCTTGCTAGTGCTACAGGGAAGCCTGAGTCGTATGTCATGACGCTTTTGGACTCAGGCGTTCCAATGACATTCGCTGGTAGTGAGGAGCCATGTGCTTATGTCGAAATTAAATCGATTGGTTCCTTGATTCCTCCGGCAATGTCGGATCAGTTCTGTGAGTTGATAAAGACGTCATTAGGTATTTCAAAAGATCGGATCTATATTAAATTTGATGATGTAAATGCTTCTGACTGGGGTTGGAATGGGCGCACTTTTGGCTGATCTTTACTGAGTAGTAGTTGAAGCTTAATAGCTTCTTGGATTATATTATTGGCTTNTAAAATTTTTATAGTTTTTTAGTTCATTAGGACAAACAGACGCAATGTAGCCAGTCAGCTGAGATGTGATTCTGTTACGCTCGGACTCCGTAGGATTGATGGGAATATCCTCGTATTTCATTGAAGTCTGATTCTCAAACATTTCTTTCACTTGGCTCCCGCTGATAGAGTAGAATTTCTCAACTCCCATTTTGCAAATATTTTGAGCCGTCCATTTGGCTATAATTGATTGTTCTTCTCTTGAAGTTTCGGAAAATGTGCTTTGTGGGAAAGCAATAAATAGGAGAAGGAGCAAAAGTGATTTTCTCATTGACTCCTGGTTGGTTGCNTTCTGCTTTCAATAATAGTATTACGGCCATGAAGTGCTANGGGCATGATCTTGGCACTNCACGCNTTCTNGCGAAGCATCNATGCCTGAAGGCTTTGCATCAACGGGCATAGCTCCTTTTTTTGGCATGAATTTGCTATNNAGNCGGATTAGNTTGACCAACGTCTAGNGGCNAAGGGTGAGGNGGCTGCTCCATATGCCGCGATTATTGGTGCGTCAAGTGCGATGCAAGCAATGATTGTGTACCCTCGGTTGATCGGCCAATTTAGGCGTTTTTACCTGAGCGCCATCTCCACCAGGCAAACAGTCGCGAAGCAAGGTAAGACTGGCTGCTTGTTATATCGCAAATCATTCTTCTGACGGTCTAAAAGTTCGATTATGCCGTTGACTCTTCTGCAATTTTAGGCCATGGGCCTCTTCGATTTTGTTTCTGCTGATGACAACTGCGTTTGTATAGAAGTAGATTACCTCGTTTTAAACGCCTAATAAAGAAGGCTTTTAATAGTCCTTGAGTATCGTTTTTCTATTGGGTACGAAATCTGCAGGTCAGTCCCATTCGTCTTCGCATGTAGAGACAGCAGTTCGGCAAATCCAATTTCCTTTACCGCAGGTTTTTTTGCAGATTTCCTTGCTAGGTCATGAGATGTGCCGCTACCTGTTCCATAGCCACCTCGGCCTGAGACGGAAATAGCGAGTGCTGAGCATCGATTACTCCACATCACAACCTTACATTTTCGTCCACCCCTTGAACGGCATTGTTTGAGAGCCTCCTTTCTGGCTTGCTTTTTGGTGTCAAGACCATAAGAGGCTCCCCAAATATTGCTTTTTCGCGAGAAAGCAATTGCGTTGTAGCCTGCACTCACTGGTACTGGAAAGAAAGTCAAGCCTGCGACGGTGATTACGAGTATTAGGTATTTATTTTTTCGCATTTGATGGGAGCCAATTTATAAGAACTTTAAATTAAAAATGTCAATCTTGCAATCAGTGGATTCGCTACTTGCCATGCTCTGTCAGCCTTAAATATTTCGGCATTTGATGGTTAATGCTGAGCCTCTGTTGATCAAAGAGTTGTAAATACCTCGACTCATGATGTTCGGGTCCTTAGTCATCAACCTTTGGAATAGAGCCCGTCTGGCATCGCCATAACTCCACTAGCTCTCTTGCTCGCGTATGGCGCAATAATTCAGCAGTCTTCAATCCGCGTTGGTATTGCTGATCAAGTAGTTCATCGAGCCAATCAAGGGCTGCTTGGTCTCGATGCCATTCAGTTGGGTACTGACTCACTGTTGCTGCCATTCACACATCAGCGTCGTTCCCCCGCTTTTCAATGTCCACATATGCAAAGAGGTGCTTCTTCTTCAGTATCCCAGCCCCAACGCACGGTTGTGAAGAGTGGCAAAACCATTGAGTTCAACGAGTGTCTCGTCCCTAGGTCACGAATCGATCGATGTCATCACAAGACCGAGCCCCCAACCCACCGATGCTCGCCATCATTGCGTTGCGCTGGCTAACGCGTTCTCTTAGCTGCATGCAGGTGATTAATCTTCAATCATCGCCTCAATGAAGACGGGCGGGGCTTTCAATCAATGCTCACTATTGACACATCAATGGATGAATCTGATTTCCTTATTCAAGAGCTTAATCCGTTTCAAGAATGGCACACGCATGCAACTGAAAATAAATTGGACCATGCTCTTTCTTTGGCAGAGAAGATTTGCCAACAGCTAGGGGTTCCTGTACGCGTTCTTAGCAGGTCTGATCATGTAGTGGCTTTATTGAAGCCGAAAAGGAATGATGATTTAGTAAGAAAAAATTATAACAATTAGTTGTTTTCGCAGAGCTGCTCTTGCTTCCCTAACGCTTTCTCAAATCTTTACTCATTCGTGTTTGTTTTTGGTGGCCCTGGCCGGATAGTTCTGGAACCTTAATGAAAGGTATCGAGTATTGAGTGCTTTTCNGGTGTNTTGATTGAGTAGGTNGNTTTTTGCTTTGATTNGATGAATTAAGAGTTGATTGTAGGCAGCGTATAGGGACTTGCTTTTTTAAGTGCTACGTCTTTGTGTGCCAGTTTTAATTGTTCTCTGATAATGATTGGCTCTGAGCAATGGGCTCGCTTGTATCGCTTCTTGATTTGGTCTATTTCCTCCTCTAGGATTTCTAGCTCGAGTGCATCTGGTATGCCTGTTGAAAAATCTTCAATTTGATTTTCCATAAATTCAGCTTGTAAAATAGAAAGCTCTTTCAATGCTGATCCTGCATACATACATGTAGATGCCATCAGTTTCATGTTTTCATCAATGTCTTTTTCAACTTTTTCAAGAACAAGCTTGGCCTCTTCGATGGAGTTCAGTAAAGCTGTATTTTCGGCATGCGCTGGTGGCGCAAATGTCAGTTGCAAATGCATGCAAGTGACAAGGCATAAGAATAANGAAATTAATTTCAAGTTGATGGTTAACTCAATATCCATCTAAATCTATCTAGCTTTCCAGAGAGCCGCCCTTTGTTACAAAATACCGTAATCGATGACTGGATCTGAAGGNATTGTTGGCATGAGCTTTCATTCGGACCTGCTTCTTCGCTNTCGTCTGATTTTTATTGAGCTGTCATTCNCTTGATGGTTGCCTTTGTCTGCGAATGATGTTCGTTTTTTGTGATTTCTGGCACATAAAAAGCCTTGCCAATCGCCCGGTTGCTGAGCTCAATTTTGTCTTTGACGACCCATTGAGCAAAAGTGTTGCTGTTAGGTCCTGGCCAGTATCTATATTGATTAATGAATGGGTAAGAATATGGAGATGATTCAATTCTCTCAATGATGGATAAAGCCTCGTCGCCTTTCCATTCATGAATACATCGAGAAGGTCCATTGCCCACTCCTTGATTTGGAGCCAAAAGATTTTTATGAAGGTGTCCCCAGCAAGGTTCGTTCTGTTCTGAGGACTGCCATATCTCCCAGCGGTTGCATGTCATTGAACGCTCCCCTTCTTTGCCATGCAAAGTAAGCAGCCAATAATGATCAGCAATGATTCCGACGAGTCCTGGTATTTTCGCTGCTCGAAGCTCAACTTTGATCATGTTCCATTGATTGAAGCGGATGTTCTCAGCGACTAAGCGCTAGGTGGTCATGAGCCGACAGCGCTTTGCACAGAGTCAGACGCAACAACATCACGTGTGAGTGATCAGTCCGATCCACAAATGGGTGTTGGCATCCTGAGATCTGATGTCCTTCATGTTGCGACCTCTGTGGATTAAATATGCTTGGATATCTTTATTCATTAAACCATCAGTCGGTCTGATTGACTGTTTAATCCTTTAAACGCATGACGTCTGTGTGATTGCTGCTGTTGCTTGGAGGTTCCAGATGATCTAAGTAGTTTTCATTAGTGTCCGGCGCGATCGCCTTCTTCGATGATCGAAAGCGAGACTTTCGAATGCGGTTGCCGGAGTTTGAGCATCTCTTGGTATTCGGGAGCGTTATAGGCCGCTTTCGCTGCGGCTAGTGATTCGAACTCAATGATCACGGTTAGGTGTCCAGCATCGCCTTCACGGACATCTGTGCTGAGGTCTCTGCATAGGAAACGAGCTCCGCATTTGGCTAGATAGGGCTCTGCTGCTGAGATGTATGCACCCATTCCCTCAGGATTGGTAATCACACCAGATACGCTCCAGTAACCCTTGGCCATTGCATTGAAAGTGCCTAGTCCAGGAGTGTCGCATGCCTTTTATTCCACCAGTGTTGTGCAGTTGCTCATCGGCCGCTCAGTCCGAGGACTTGTTGGCACCACTGTTCAGCTTAAACCATACAAAAATCCCAGTAAAAGCAGCTTTTGCTGGGATTTATTGTTAAAACTTTTTCTTACCTAAACGATAACCGGCCGCCTGAGAGTGAATTGTGCAAAAGGTCCGAAGCGTAGCGACGACCTGCCTTATGGGCTTCGGGGATNGATTTGAAGTTGCCTACAAAATCGTAGTCAGTGCCGTCAATCGTGGCAGAGACTGCGTACAGATGTTGGTTTACNTTTTGAACGCTCCAGCGCAAGAAGCATGCTGGAGATTTCGTTGAAGCATTCATGCTCTCCTCCATTTATGAGAATGAATTTATACTCTTTTCCCAAGGTTGGCTCGATTAGATTATTATTTCGCAAATAAGTATTTATTCCTTATGATCTTTTTCTGTTTGAGTTGGGTGTGTATTGATGTCTAGTTNGTTCCATCAGTAGAGGCCAGCTTCCTCTATNCCAACGTTGAAAGGTCATGATCGATTGGTTCAAGCTGTGGGATCTACTGACTGGCTTCTTCCACCGATCAAGTGGTGAAACAACTCAGATTTCAACNCAGCCCATCATGGGAGGACCCACAACCCATTAGGGAGGAATGCTGATTAGCGGAAAAGCCGTCCTGGTCACGCATCACGCCGCAGCCAGGCTGACAATTGTGGGTCATCTACTGTTCGCTGGTGTTAGTACCGAGCACCGTCGTGATGGTGTCCACGTCGCTAGCGACTTTCTCGGGGGAAGGGCCTTTTGTTTCGTCCTTGATCCATCAGTTCATTCGAGTGATCTGCTGATCCTCAACACCTGTTCATNGGGTGCAAGAACGAGTTGTCCCTTGAATCGGAGGCTCCGAGTCCCGATCGGGGCTGGCTGANAGTGTTTGCTCCTGATGCATTCACTGTGATTGTGGCTATGAGGAGGTTTTGATGAATTGCTAATGACGGACCATGACGGACAGGTCTTGACTTCTCGCGAAATGATTCGCGCGCATCTTCCCGTCGTATTGCAGACGATCAACACGATTTCACTGGCTGTGATCGCGGCAAGCACCGTGCATATTGGTGCTCACATTCATGAGGCAACCCATGAAGGCATGATCTGGCGTGACCCACCTGCCGAGAATGCNGCGCATGGTCACCATCACTGATTGATCGCATGGTCAGTTGAGCTGGGCTGACTCCCACTCGCCGTCGCGAAAGAAGTCAGTACAGGTACCAGCTCCCGATGGAGCGGATAAGCCACCGGGTGGAAAGCACATCGATCGCATAATGGCCTTCCAAATCCACCATGTTCTTGCTGCCAATTCAGCGATGTACCAATGATTCAGTTGGCCGCTTCAATTGAGTACCGTTTCGTTCCTGAATGGGCAAGGAGATTATTCNTGAATGGTTCTATTCGCCGTCATGCTCTCTGAATGCGTTCATTGGTCCATATTGTCTGAGTTTGATTTAAGTTTGTTGGTCGCGACCTTTTCTTGAGCTTTTCCACGGCATATGGCTTGATTTGCACTATTGTCATTGAAGAGTGATTTTGCGAGCGTGAGAAAAGCTCAGTCTTTGTCCCTTTCTTTTCTGGGTTTGGCCGGATTGGTTTTATCCTTGCCTGGTGTGGCTTGGGCTGAGAGTCAATCGTCGGCGAATNTCTGCCCCAGTCCTGCCATTGAAGTGTCTTCAGATCGTTTGGTCCCAGTGACCAAAAAGAACTATGCCAAGGCTGAAACANCTGATATTTTGAAGGATTATGTCCAAAAAATAGCCAAGCATGAATGCAATAAAGGAATGGGTGCATTTATGCATAAAAAGTCTGCAATGGATCCGGCCGATCGCACAATTTTGAGGGCCAACTTTGATACCCTTTANTCTTTTGTGGTTCTTGACTTNGCAACTCCAGCAAGTATCGTCTTGCCCGAGATTGATCGATATCAAATTTTAGAAGTTGTTAGTGATGAGCATTGGATCCCCTTGGTCAGCGATAAGCCTGGGCGCTATGAATTAACTCAACAACTTGTGGGTAGTCGATATGCATTCGTTATCGTTAGAACGCAAGTTAATATGCAGGATAGTAGTGATCTCGCCGCAGCTGGTGCTGCTCAAGAGATGATTGGTTTACAGCAAGAGCGGCCAGCCTAATTCACTGTTGATGGTCAATATGACCGTGATGAAATCCTAGAACTTCGCGCTGAATACAATCAACGTCGTGAACCAGAGGGAATAACGTCGGATATGATCTTCGGCGGAAAGGGCGAAATTACGAGCGAGATGCGTAATTTTGGTGTCGCCATCGGATGGGGAGGGTTGCCAAAAGAAGGAGCCGTTTATCCAATGCCGAAGATTGTTCCGTCCACTCAGCCACAACAACTGACTCTTAAGAATGTGCCAATGGATGCTGGGTCCTTTTGGTCAGTCACGGTTTACGACGGCAAAGGTTTTGCCACTGGTAAGCACTACAACGTCAATAGTGCTTTCGCTGTCAAGAATGCAGATGGGCAATATGTGATTAATCTGGGTGGATCGGATACACAGAATAATTATTTAAATATTTTCCCGGGCTGGAGTGCTGTTGTCCGTATTTATTCGCCAACNCAAGCTTACTTTGATGGNANTTGGAGCGTNCCTCAGTTTCAGCCGAAGCAATGATTGTCTCCCTTCATCTAATGTTGGTGCGAAACGAGCGCTTAAATGCTGTTCGTTTNTTGATGTCTTGAGTTGATTGGCGTTGGTCGTATGCGATTAAGCCTTGATATTGTGTGCCGGCTTTGTTCATTCTGAATTTGTTGTCGTGTTAGCTTTTGAATAAGGCTTCGCCTTGTGGGCATGCTTCTTGATATTAATCCCGCAAAGGTCGCCAATTTCCTGCACCAAGAACCTTNAAAGGTCTTGTTGGGGGCTCCTCGCTCTGTTACTGCTCGGACATATCGCAACAGGCGTTATGTCGGTTTGGTCGTTCCTGATTCCGTACTCCGGGTTGGTAGATCACTTAGAGATTGTCTGCATGTGNGGGCCACATTCCAGCNCTTTTTTGATGGGCTTGAATGGATAGAGACCGATTATCTCAGCTTGTATGAGAGAAGATATAAGCGCCAGCAACTGCTGAGAAATGATGGTGCCACTTTTNATGACTTTNGACGAAAAAAAACTCGATCGCTATGATCAAATCTTCGCAGATATGAAAGCGAACGGTTTTCAAGAGGCACAATCACTGGAAGACAATGTAGAGATTGCTTGGTGTGCAGATGGCCAACCTCTTCTGATTGATGGTCGTCGTCGATTGGCTTTTGCCCAAATTCTCCGTCTGCCTCGAATCCCTGTGGTTGCCAACTTGATCTCAGAGCAACNTGTTGCCTCCTTGGCAGANCCATCAGGCTTTCTCAAACAACAGCTTGAGAGNTNCAAAATTAAAGAGCGATTAAAANTGTTTGATGTTGTAGAAGGTGGCAAGAGAAACAAAGNGGTTCTGGTCAATCNCAANCGCTCCTTGTTTTAGCTGAATCGTGGTTGNTGAATTATGNCAATGTTCATCTTGGCTCTGATTGGCTAGCGAATACCCATCTCGACTGCTTCGGCTCAAGAGGAAGGCCGCCCCTCCCGGTGGAGAGACGGCCTAACTCGCTCGTTTGTGCATATCGTCTAACTGCTATTCAGTGGAGCTGTAGCCGTGAAGCGAAAAAGCTAATCGAACAACAGTGAACTGAAAGAAGAAGAACGAAGCGACTGGCTATTGGCAAACCCTGGGGCCATTTGGTCCAGGTGTGTAGCTGGTCTCCTACGGGGCACCTGCGAACGGTGCAGAGGAGAATCGACTGGTTTGACGCACATCGTTGTCGCGCCAGACGAAAAGCTCACGTTTGGGTTGAAAAGTTGGAGCAGGGGCCAGAAAAGTCAGGATGCTTCTTTGTCTTGCTCAGGTGGAGTGTCGGCCGTCATGGGCTCCTCCGATCTCGATATACATACTTTGATCAGCGGGAGCGCATATAGCAATCAGTCGTCTTGCTTATTGCCTGAATCGGTGAGGCTCAACGAAATTGGAAATCCCGTGTCGAGCCATGGGGACTCATTGATGGCCGATTCCAGCCCAACCAAGAAGCCTCGAGCTCTCACCTATACCGAGATGATGAATGGTGGTCGTCAGAGGATCGAGGACGACGCTTGCTCAGATCACCCTGAGCTTGAACTGCGCCTCGATCCAGCTCAGACACCGATCGAGTCGTCACCCCAGACTCCACAACCAGACGACTAGTGGATGCTTCGCTGCGGTTTGCTCTTGGCCCTGATTCGTTGAGGATCCGATTGGGTTTTGACGCTGTTGAGATCANTGCCGTTCTGATGACCCAAATCCCANTCCANCAGATGTTTTCTTGAGCTGTTCATGCAATCGCATGATCGGTGAACACGTTGGGCACTTTGCTGTTGTTGCATCCCTCCACTCATCGGGGATCTGAACAGGTTTGCCACAACTTGTGCAGACGATCTGCCTTGGCATTGCCATTCATTTGTTTTGTTCTGTCTTAGCTCGACATGGCATCTCGAGTTCGTCNGTTCGCTTGAGACAGGGCTTGCTGATTTGAGCCGATTAGGTGTTTCTGACTACTGATTTGCATTTCTTTGCTGCCTAAAACTGGTCAAATCGAGCTTGGTCATGCTCACAACTACCACCCGGCTCCGACTTCAAGAGATTTGTGGCCGCATCGCTCATGGTGCACAGGTGTCTCTCGCGGATCGGGTCTACCTGCAGAAATTTGCTGATCGAGATCGCACAGTTCTGACTTGGGTTCACCGTGCGCAACGCCAACAACAGCAAGGTCTGGTGACTGGATTGGATAGCCTGCTTGCCGATTTGGATCTCGGTAGTTGTGATGCTGGAGATGATCATCGCCCTCACGATGACCTTGGTGAATGGTTTGGCAACGCCTCGTCTTGGTTGAGGCGGGATTAATGCACCCTGTGTTGTGTGGTCGTTGCGTCTCTGATTGAACTCTCGACAGTCTTTCGTTGAGACGCTGTTCCTTGGTGGATTGGTTTTACTCTGAAGTGGTGGCCTTCTTCCTTAGGAGTCGTGCCTGTTTTGGAGACGCTACAGTCACCTGAACAAAAAATTTTGCGTGGCCAAACTCGGGGAAATAAAGCTCAAGCAAATTCAACAGCTCAATACTGCTGATAGTCCGCTTTTGATTCGTAAGCACAAAGAGATTCTCAATCAAATGATGCGGATCTTTCAGCTTGATACCTATGGCCTCACCTGGGCCCAATTCTTCAAAGGCTTTGGGCTTGGAGGCCTCGCTGTCTGGCTGTTGATGCGTTGACGCTGGCCGTAGGTCGGCATGCCAAAGGGCACTGCTATCCGATCAGGATGCACGTCTCGCCTAGAACGCTGTGATGGTGCAGTTGTGGTGTGCTGCCGATCGTTTGCGTGAATCGCCTAGCTGACTCGTTTGCCCGTGTTGTTGCTCACTTCCTCGTTGAGATACTTCTGTTGTTCTTGTAACCAAAGATCGTTTAATAACATCGTCAAACCAACACCCATCAGCGCTAAGGCTAATCCTGGCTCTTTGTCTGACGCAGCAGATACATTTCTGGAAAGCTCAAGATGTTTTTCCCAAGAAAAGTGCATCGGCTTCAATCGTGCCAATGCTTTCTACACTGTTAAGCAGTTCGAATGAAAGGAATAAATGCCGTCAGGCAATGTTCTGTAATGAGCAAAATGTATTGGGTTGAGCATTGGATCTTGGGAATGGTTGCAATGACTACCTTCCGTGTTTGCTGTAACAATACTTTTGGGCTACTTTCGATTTGCCAAGCCAAAAGACAATGGAACCAATTGCTTTGACTCTGGTTCAAAAATTTGAAATCGAAAAGTTCTCACGCGAAATCGATTGTTCAAATGATGTGCAGCAGCTGCGCGGTATCGCGAAGGAGCTGCTTGTGGCCTGGAAGCAACAGCAAGCAGCGTCTGCTTGGGTGATTCGACAAGGCCAAGGCTTGTAGCTTTAATTTCTCATTTTCATACCGCAAAGTTATGGATGAACATGATTCGGTTGCTTGCATGGAGATGGATATTAATGCGCTGCGATTGTTGCATCGAGTTGTTTCTGATGCCTATGAGCAGTGGCCTGGAGGGTTGCAAGAAGAGCAGCAGTGTCTTCGGATGATGAAATTGCAATTGTATGCTGCATTAATGGATCATCTTTTTGATGCCAAGTCGATTTAAATCGTTCTGTGCTTCATCTTGAACTCGCGATGGATGATTCAAGATTGGCCGTTGCATTTTGACCAAAATGATTATGAGTGTTGTGGTTGCTCTCTCTTGGGCCGTATCCTTTTAATTCGATCCGGGTTGCGAATCTTGGCCGGCTGCTGCTTTCATCAATTTTTTCGATCGAGCGATTGCTTGTCT
>NZED01000030.1 GCA_002690325.1 Synechococcus sp. ARS1019 | reverse complement strand
CCACTAACCCGAAGGTTCGTTCGACTTGCATGTGTTAAGCACGCCGCCAGCGTTCATCCTGAGCCAGGATCAAACTCTCCGTTGTAGATCAAATCCTCTTAACAGCTTTCACTGCCTCAATTTGATTTGCTTCACCCACAATTCAACGAATTCGTTCATTGCAGTTGTCGCCTCCTTTTCGCTGACACAAAAAGGGTTCTTAAGAGTGCATCTCTAGATTTCTCTTTCAATGACTTTCCAGGATCTCAGATCCGGTTGTCGCTCCACAATGCGCACACCGACAATTCATCAGTTCGTGAAAACTCATCAATTGCAGCGCATTGCTTCAACGCAACAAAAAAATTTTTGACGGGACCTCACACCTTTATCGCAATATCATTCAGCTCAAAACATCAACCTTGCGATTAACGCTTCGAACCAAACGCGATAAAAGCGTCAGTTCCTAAACTTTTCAATTGTCCAGGTTCTGCTTTCGCGCTCCCTTACAGAAGCGGTTCAGCGGCACGGCCTCGCGGCCGCTTAGAAAACTTACATCACCGTCGGATCTCTCCTTCAGCTCCGTAAGTCAGCACAAACACCAAACAAGCTCGCGCTCTCTGGCGGTGTGCCCCGCACAGCCCTTCCAGGAACTGCGCAGACCAAAAAATATATCACATCTCACACCTCTTTCGCTACAAGAATTAGGGGATGGGTTGCTTCAAGGCTTCAGCCCAGGGCAAAAAGCGTTGCAACTGCTGATCTGAACCAGCAGCAAGCATCGGGAAGCCGACATCAGACAGATCTTCAGCCGTAGCCAAAACCGCCGGATCACGATCCAACCATGCAATCGGACATGACAATTCACTCAGCACCAACCATGCCGCAGCCAAATCCCAGATTTTCGGGGTGGCTTCAACGGCAGCAACGGTCTGACCCATCGCGACACTCACCAAATTGAGACTGGCAACCCCCAGCAAACGAATCTTTCCTGGAAAACGCTGATCCGGTCGCCGCTGGAGGATCCGAATCGAACGGCTACAGAGAGACGCACACTGGCTGGTGGTTTCCGCACGCGTGGCTTGGCTCAGACGCTTGCCATTGCGCCAGGCACCTTGACCTCGAATCGCCACGATGCGCTGATTCAATGCCGGCACATCCAAAAACGCTTCCTGGGGCTGCCCATCAACAACACGCGCCACCGAAATTGCCCAATAGGGAATGCCGGCAGCGAAATTCGTGGTGCCATCCAAAGGATCAATGACCCAGTAGGCCTTGGTTTGGGGGACCTGCTTGGCACCCTCCTCGCTGAGGACACCCTCCCCAGGAGCTATCGCGGCAATGCCTTCGACCAACGCTGCGTCGCTCCAGCGATCACAGGCGGTAATCAGCGTTCCATCTGGTTTGACATCCGAAACGATGTTTCCAAAGTCCTGACGCTGACGCGATGCCACCCGATCCAGGAGCAAGTGAATCGCATTGAGCTGATCAGGCTGAAGAAACAGGGTCACCAGAGCGGTTGAACCGGAGATGACTCCACTGTCGCCAATCCACCGACCGGGCAGACCGATGGAAGCGGTGTGGGCTCAATCGGAATAGGCGTAACAGCCTGCTCAGGTTTGGTGGACGACAGGGAAGCGGGGCTGCAGACCTGAAGGGCATCCAAGCCCGTGCGGCGGCGCAACTGGGCCAGGCTGGTGTTGTACAGATTGATTGCCCTGGCATAGGCCAACTCGGCCCGGGTCAAATCGCGCTGGTTGTCCACCACTTCACGCTGGGTGCTCACACCCGCTTGAACACGTAGTTGGGAGAGGCGCAACGATTCTCGAGCTGTCAGAACACGACTCGATGTGGTTTGGATGTTCTGGATTTCCCGGCGTTGGTTAATGAAACTCTGTTCGACCTCTAAACGGATGACATTTCTGGACGAAGCAAAACGCTGCTGACTTTCCTCAGCGGCCTGCTTCGAGCGTCGGTAATCGGCTCGAGCACGGCCACCATCAAACAAGCGCCACCGCGCACGCAAGGCCGTGGCGTTGTCCCAACCCCAGGTGTAATCGCTCATATCCACAGCACTCCAAGAGTTTTGTCCGGACTGGCCTTCCTCGCGAAAGGTACTTGTGGTGTTCACGAAACTCAGAACTGGCTGGACGGCAGCCAAAGAAGCATTCGCCTCACTGTTCTTGATGGAGATATCAAGGATCAGCTGATCCAATTCCTCCCGATAGTTGTAGGCGGCAAGAATGCTCTCCTGCAGGGACGCTTCCCACAGGCCGATTGGTCGTGCGGGGGTCGCTGCGGTTGGTGAGATGTCTTGGGGGAGAGAAAGAAGAGAGGCAAGATTGCGGCGGCTAATGCTCTGCTCTGCCAAACCATCAGCCAGCAATTTGCGGTCATCCGCCAACTGGGTCTCGGCCTCGAGTACGTCCAATTTGGTGTTCACACCGGCGTTGTATCGAGCCCTTGCATCACGAAGGCTGATTAACGAGGCACGCACAGAATCTTGACCAATCCGAACCGACTCATCGGCTTGCTGCAAGGAGAAGTAAGCCGTGGAGCTATTGAGACGAAGATCGCGTAAAGCAATTAAGTAGGCATCACGGGACTGTTCGTAACGGTCGCGAGCAGAGGCGATTGCAGGGACTCGTGCTGGATCGATGATGTTCCAGCTGACGCTGACACCTACATCAGCGCTCCAGCGCTTGGAATAAAACTCATTTTGACCGTCGACAGTTCTCTCAGGTCTGATCTCGTCTCCGAAGGGACCAGTGACAGCAGGGATTGTTCGCCGGGTGAAATCTGGATTGCGGTAGGTGTATCCCTTGAGGTATTGGGGCAGACCATTCGCTTGAAGGTCGACTGTGGGGTACCAAGCTGAAATTGCTGCTCGTAAAGCAGACTTGGCCTGATCAACTTGACTCGCCGCTGCTTTCAAAGCTGGGCTATTAACTTCAGCAAGCTGGAGAGCTTCCTCAAAAGTCAGCGGACGCAACTCATGAATCCGCACCTGCTCCAGCTGATCTGGGAGCGCGAGTGGCGGTGGTGCCGCTAAGGGAAGCAGGCTGTCGGAAAGATCCGTCGCAGCAGGGGCTACCACGGATGCGTCGGATTTTGGACGGGAGCCTTTGGACTCCGTTGCATCGGGGAGGGTCGACTGATCGATCAAAGCCGACTCTGCTGTCAACTCTTCAGACAGCAGTGGTGTTCCGGTGATGGCCATCAGACCTGCGACCAGACAAACACTCGCAGAAATCTGGCGCACATCAGTCAGCAATCTGCCAGGAGCTTAGGAAATTTCTCCTACCTGTCCGACAACAGAGGCCACGATGTCAGCCGCCCCATGCACGATCCGCACGGGAACAGGGAGCGCTTGCCGCAATTGATCCAGGGTCATGTCATCGAGAAAGATGGGTTGCCCCTGTCGCAGCATCACCGAGGGCAACAGCAGCTCATCACCAAGCTCTTGATCAGCCAATCCATCGATTAAATCCTGACCCGTCAGCAGGCCCGTGACGACCTGATCCTGTCCCCAGTAGGGGCTTGGCAAGCCAAACAGACGAAGCTCAACACCGTCGATGGCATTCAAGCGATCCGTCACGGGTTGGAGAGCCGTCGCCACGATCTTTCCCACCACCCAGCTGCAACGCCGCGGCCGATCCACTCTGCTCGGCAATGACGTTGTCGCCGCATCAAGAGCCTCCAGGAAGGCACGAATGCTTCCGACACCGTTTTCCTGCTGCGGCAGGTCTTCGTAATCCGGGCGTGGGGGCAGTGGGCGACCAGCAATCAAATACCACTCATCAGAGAGCCAGGCGAAGCGTGAACCAAGACGTGTCTGGAACTGACGCTGCAACGCTTCCACTTGATCAATCACAGCACTGGCGCAAGCCGGATCAACCGGTTTGAGGCCGTCGCCCATCGGTCGGAATCGCGTCAACCCCACTGGAACCACTGCCGCCGAAAGCACCGCAGGCCACTCACCACCGGCGAATCCAGCAAGGTCCTTGAGGGTTCGATCCAGGGCCTGACCATCATTCAGACCCGGGCAGACCACCACCTGAGCGTGAATCTGCAGGTCGCGCTCAGCAAACCAAGCCACCTGATCGAGGATCAGGCCAGCACGCGGATTGACCAGTAGATGCGAGCGCAGCGCAGGCTCGGTGGCGTGCACCGAAACAAACAACGGGGACAGGCGTTGCTCCTCAATCCGTCGCCAATCGGCTTCAACCAGATTGGTCAACGTGAGATAAGAGCCGTAGAGGAAGCTGAGCCTGTAGTCGTCGTCCTTTAAATAGAGGCTGTCGCGGTGGCCGGGAGGCTGCTGATCGATGAAACAGAACGGACAGCGGTTATTGCACTGACGGAGTCCATCAAAGAGAGCCTCCGTAAAAGCAAGACCCAGGCCATCATCAGCATCTTTTTCAAGGTCAACCTCGTGATGCGCACCAGCCGCATCACGCACTTCGAGGTGAAGATCCTCCTCGACGCAGAGATACCGGTAATCAATCAGATCCCTGGGGCGAATGCCGTTGATGCTTAACAACTGATCGCCTGGCTCAAAACCAAGCTCTTCACCAATGGAACCAGGCTCCACTGACGCAACAACTGCTGGCTGGGGCTGACGGGCTGTGGTGGTTGGATCCAAGGCCGCCACGGCGACCCCTGCCGAAGGCTCATTCCACACCGGATCTCAAGCAGTCTCCTTTCAGTGTGCGCCGTAGTGCACCCACCAGGCCAGCAGCAGCACACCGAAAAGAAGTCGGTAGCCAACAAACACCCATGTGCTGTGCCGCTGCAGAAACTTGAGCAACCAGTCGATCGCCAGCCAGGACACAACCGTGGCCGAAAGAATCCCGACAATTAAAGGAAGAGGACCGGCCGACCCAGCTGCAGCGACGGCATCTTTCAGTTCCACAACCCCAGCCAGGGTGATCGCAGGGACACCGAGAAGAAAAGAAAATCGCGCAGCATCGGGCCGCTTCCAGCCATCCAACAGCGACGCGGTGAGCGTGCTGCCAGAGCGGGACACGCCAGGAATCAATGCGAGCACCTGTGAGAGGCCCACCAACAAACCATCGCGGCCGCTGACATCAACCAGGTTTTTGCGTCTCGGTCCAAGTCGTTCAGCAAGCGCCAGCAACGCCGCCATCACAACCGAGACAACGGCTATCCCGGGAAGACTGCGCAGCGGAGACTGCTCATAGGCCTCATGGCCAAACAGCTTGATCGCCATGCCGACCACAAGAATCGGAATGGTGCCAACCGCCATCGCGATGCCCAAGCGAGCGTTTGGCTCCTGCCACTGGCCATGCCGAAAGGCACGAGCAATCCCACGACAGACCTGGGCGAGATCGGCTCTGAAGTAAGCAATCACCGCAACAATGCTGCCGAGCTGAATGGCTGCGGTGACCGACACACCAGGATCCCCCCAGCCCAGCAGAACCGGCACCGCCTTGAGATGCGCCGTGCTGCTGATGGGGAGGAATTCAGTAAGGCCCTGAACAACCCCGAGGATGAAATTTCTCCAGCAAGCCTCCCAGAGGCCAAGCGCTGAAGCCGGATCAGCCATTAAGTCGTTCCACAACGCGTTGACGCTATGCCGTCCGCAGACCCCAAGGATGTCTTCTAAGGTTCCGTAACTTTCTTCACAAACGGGAGCGGACGTTGGTCGGAGGCACGTGGCAATCAGCAGCCTCCAATCGGCACGCCGCATTGGACCTCACCCAGATCGCCTCGGTGATGGTTGTGCTCCCCGTGTTCTTGCAGGCTCCTTGGGTTCGCCTGCATCCCTCTTCAGCTGTGGTGTTCACAGCTGTATTGGTCGGAACTGGTGTACTGCTGAACCGATCAGGCAATAGCGAAAGGGAAGATCTTGGCGCTCTGCTTGTTGGCTTCAGTGGTAGTTGGCTGGCCGGATGTTTGTTCTGGGGCTGGTTGCGTGCACATCCTTTGGTGCACCTTCCTATCGAAGCCTTCGCCTTGCCTCTAGCGGTTGCAGGTCTCAGAACACGCTGGAAATTGGCAGCCGGCTTTTACCTTGCCTCCCTCGTGGGCACAGCCTGCACTGATCTAATGATGGCGGTGACCGGCGTGATGCATCACTGGCCTGTTGTGGTGACAGCACCCTTGGATGAAGCGTCAACGCTGCTTCATCAAGCCGGGCTCTCGTTGTTAAATCCAAGCTCCGCGATTGCCTTGTTGACAGCAGGGGCAGGGTTAATCCTGATCGCGCGACGTTGCTCGACACAAGCTGCTCTGGGTGGGGAAAACGCTGCGTTGTGGTCGATGGTTGGCGTTGTTCTCAGCACCACCGTCTGGGTTGATGGGTTGTTTCTTGCCGCAGCACTGCTTCAACCCAATCTGAGTGGACTGATTTAGAGCGCCGTTGGGTCGTCGCTCCAGTCGAAGTGAAACGAACTGCAAAAACTGCTGACCATCCGGTGAGTAGTGGGGAACTCCGCTTGTAGCCTTGGCCGACCGGCTTGTCCGGATTAACCGCCCCGATTCCTGACGGAGTGTTGTGATGAAGCGGCTCCTGAGCTGGCTGACTGGTGTTGTAGTGATGACAGCCCTTGCGGTTGGTCTGATCTTTCCCGCGAGCGTTCATGCCGACGAGGACATCGTCAGCAAATATTCCGGTAGCACGATCCGTAACGTCGCTGACGACAAAATCGCTGCCCGCGAGGGCAAAGTCGATTTGAACAATTCTTCCGTTCGTCGTTTCCAGCAATATCCAGGGATGTACCCGACGCTGGCCGGCAAGATCGTGCTCGGTGGCCCCTACACCAGCGTCGACGACGTGCTCGAGCTCGACCTCAGCGAGCGCCAAAAAGAGTTGTTTGCCAAGTACCGCGACAACTTCACCGTCACGCCGCCATCGATTGCACTGAACGAAGGCGACGACCGCATCAACGACGGTCAGTACCGCTGATCACAGCTTTATTCATCAACGCTGTTCAAAACCGTCGGCTCTGCCGACGGTTTTTTTATTGATTCGATGGCGTCCAACCGCAGTACCACTCCGATTCCGAAAGGCCCCTGGGATGTGGTGGTGGTCGGAGCTGGTGCTGCGGGTTTGATGAGCTGCCTGGAACTCCCACCGGGCCTCAATGTTCTGCTGCTTAACCGCAACACAGGTCGACGGTCATCGAGCCGCTGGGCACAGGGTGGGATTGCAGCGGTAACCCGACTCGAAGACAGCGCCGACAGCCACGCCGAAGACACACTCCGTGCCGGTGCCGGACTTTGCGATGGAGATGCGGTGAGGCAATTGGTGGATCTCGCACCAGGCTGCGTGGATCGACTGCTGCGACTGGGCATGGCGTTCGATCGCGATGGATCAGACCTCGCGACAACCCTCGAAGCCGCCCATAGCCATCACCGTGTTCTGCATGTCCAAGATCGGACCGGTTGCGCATTGGTCGACGTTTTACGCGACCGGGTCGACGAACGCCCAAACCTGGTCCATCGCCGTGGCGTACGCGTCACCAAACTTTGGGTCGAACACAATCGCTGCTGTGGAGTGCAGGTGCTCGATGGCAGCCAATTGCACTGGATCCGCTCGAGGGCCGTCATCCTCGCCAGTGGTGGTGGTGGGCACCTGTTCACCAACACCACCAACCCAGCCCAGGCCTGCGGTGAAGGCATCGCCCTGGCTTGGCAAGCCGGAGCAGCGGTAGAAGACCTGGAATTTTTCCAGTTCCATCCCACAGCGTTAAAGCTGGAAGGAGCACCTTGTTTTCTGATCTCGGAGGCCGTGCGCGGAGAAGGGGGCGTGCTGTTGGATGCCAATGGTCAAAGCCCCGTCGCTGATCTGAGCCGCAGGGATCTCTCCCCACGGGATCAAGTCAGCCGCGCCCTGGTCAACGCCATGCAGCAGCAAGGCAGCGAGCAGATGTGGCTGGACTTCTCCGCCATCCCCAGCGAACGGGCTGAACAGCGCTTCCCCACCATTCTCGACCGCTGCAGCGAATATGGGCTGAACCCCCTGGAACGCCCAGTCCCCGTGGCCCCAGCCGCCCACTACTGGATGGGCGGAATCGCCACAGACCTGCAAGCAGCCACTTCGCTACCGGGGCTTTATGCCGTTGGGGAAGTGGCCTGCACCGGCCTCCATGGCGCTAACCGGCTGGCAAGCAATTCCCTCATGGAGTGTTTGGTGTTTGCCCGCCAGATGCAGGACATCGACCTGGGACCTGAGCACGACCAACGGGCGGATTCAGAGCCGTTGGTCTGCGATACACCCCTTTATCACGGCGAAACCTCCGCTGGACTGATCGAGCGAATCGAACAACTACGAAGGATCTGCTGGCGACATGCCGGCGTCGATCGCTCCACCCGAGGGATTGCCTCGGCTCTGCTCAGCCTGCAGCAACAACGCGCGAGGCTGGATAGTCAGCCCCTTCTGCAAGAACTCAGGCACCTCTCAACCGACCAAGTGCTGACCCTGGAGGATGGAAGCCGCAGGGATTTGAACCTGCTGCTGGATTTAAGCCATCGTTTGCTAACGAGTCGGCTGATGCTGGAGGCATGCCAATTCCGGCAAGAAAGCCGTGGCGGCCATTTCCGGACCGATGCCCCGACGCCTCTGCCGCAATGGCAGAGGCACTCTCAACAAATCAGGGGCCATGGAATCCGCACGCGAGGAGTGCGGTCTTGATGCGGTTTAAAAGTCGGTGTCTCCCGTGAAGCCACTGCGTTCAGCAAGGGAGTTCAGAGACTGCACTCCAGACTCGATCGAGCCCTTGATCTCCCAGCTTGGGAACCCCTCAAGCCCCTTGCTTCGACAAAGATCAGCCTGATTGTTCTCACCATCAGCAGCGCATTCCACAACCTGAAGAGTGGCGGACGCCTCCTTGCCAAAGAGTTCTTTTTGTTCGTGGCAATGGGGACACCAATACGCCGAATACATCACGGCGCCAGTGCTGGTGAGGTGATTGGCCAGGGCCACAGCCGCAGGCGAACTCTCAGTGGTCACCAGTGGTGCGACCCCAGGGCCAGTCGCCAGCTCCGGTCGATCCGGATCTACCACCGATGCCCAAATCAAACCGCCGAGCAACACCGCTAGGGCGAGCAAGACCCCTCGAAAGATCAGCTGACCGGGTTCATCCCAGCCACCGCCAACCACCGAGAGAATCAACAACAAGAGGGACAAAACCCCCGAAAGCACGCAGAAAAAACAAAACGCCTGGATTTTGATCACCATCAAACCCAGCAGCACAGCGCTGAACACCGCCATCGCGGTGGAGACCGTGAACACTCCCCACCAAGTCCGACGAGACAAATCAGCCTTGTTCTCGGTCAAGCCGGGCAGCAGAGGCAGAAGCGCCATCAGCAGCACAGCGCCATAGGCGAGCAGTCCAATCAGGGACAGGGGAATGCCTTCGGCGATCGTTCCCCAAGGGCTGTTGAGCACCTTGTCGCAACCATCGGCGCCCATCGGGCAACTCAAATCTCCCAGCCAACCCCAGCGCTTCAGGGTGATCGAACCGGTATCGATGACACCGACGGTGGCTAAAACAGCGATGGCAATGCGCGCCCACTTGCCGCCTGGGTCCTGGCGGCGACGGCTAACAAGACGGGTGCTGCCCATCTATTCCTCACAAGTCCAACAATTCTGTCAGGACCAAGCGAATCCGACTGATCCGTAGGGTGTGAAATGGCCAGGCGGCACAGCAATGACCCTCACCAGCTCCAAACCGACAGTCGCCTTTGCGCATCTTGGATGCGAAAAGAACCGGGTCGACACCGAGCACATGGTGGGTCTTCTCGCGCAGGCGGGATATGGCGTCAGCAGTGATGAGCGCGATGCGGCCGTGGTGGTGGTGAACACCTGCAGCTTTATTCAGGACGCCCGCGAAGAATCGGTGCGAACCCTTGTGGACCTTGCCGAGCAGGGCAAAGAACTGATCATTGCCGGCTGCCTCGCCCAACATTTTCAAGACGAACTCCTCGACTCGATCCCTGAAGCGAAGGCGATTGTCGGCACCGGGGATTACCAACACATCGTGGATGTGCTGGAACGGGTCGAAGCCGGTGAACGGGTCAACCGTGTGAGCGCGGTGCCGACGTTTGTGGGCGATGAACATCTGCCGCGTCAACGCACGACGGACCAAGCGGTGGCCTACCTCAAGGTGGCTGAGGGCTGTGATTACCGCTGCGCCTTCTGCATCATTCCCAAGCTGCGAGGAAACCAACGCAGCCGGCCGATCGAATCGATCGTGGCCGAGGCCCATCAACTGGCGGAGCAGGGCGTTCAAGAACTGATCCTGATCAGCCAGATCACCACCAATTACGGCCTAGATCTCTACGGCAAACCGAAGTTGTCCGAACTTCTGCGTGCGCTCGGTGAGGTGGAGATTCCTTGGATTCGCGTGCATTACGCCTATCCCACAGGGCTAACCCCAGATGTTCTGGCGGCGTACCGCGATGTGGTGAATGTTGTGCCTTATCTCGATTTGCCACTGCAGCACAGCCACCCCGAGGTGCTGCGGGCGATGAACCGCCCCTGGCAGGCGGATGTGAACGACACCTTGCTGGATCGCATCCGCGAACAGTTACCGGATGCCGTCCTACGCACCACATTGATCGTGGGCTTTCCAGGCGAAACCGAAGAGCACTTCCAGCATCTGATGGGCTTTCTGGAGAAGCAACGCTTCGATCATGTGGGGATTTTCACGTTCTCTCCCGAGGACGGCACAGCCGCATCCGACCTGCCCAACCACGTTGATCCAGAGGTCGCCCAAGCGCGGAAAGACGCACTCATGGCCCTCCAACAACCCATTTCTGCAGAACGCAACCAGCGCTGGGTGGGCCGCACGGTGGACGTTCTGATCGAACAGCACAACCCTCAAACTGGCGCGATGATCGGTCGATGTGCACGCTTTGCTCCAGAAGTGGATGGGGAGGTGCATGTCCAGCCTGGTGAGGATGGCCGGCAAGCCGCACCAGGAACCCTCGTCCCAGTGGAGATCACAGGAGCCGACATCTATGACCTCAGCGGGCGGATCGTCGGTGCCCGCGCGATGGTGGACGCAGCAAGAGCCCAGGATTGACCCTTTTTCAACTGCGACCAGAACAGCAACGCCAGCTGTTTCTGGTGGCTTCGGGCGTGAGCACTGCCGGCTCGTTTGCTGGCATCACCGCCAAGGGCTGGATCCTGATGGATGGAAGCGCCCAGCCCTTGGTTCTGGCGCTCAATTTCGCCGCGCTTTCGCTACCGACGCTGCTGATCAGTGGACCGGCTGGGGTGCGCACCGATCGCGTGGGCTGCGAACGGGTGTTGGTGCAATCCCAGTGGGCGCTGCTGGCAGCTGCCGCCTTAGGAGCCCTCGCGATCCCATTGCTCGAGGGACTGGCTCAAGTGCTGCTGCTGTTGGGCAGCACCCTGCTGGTGGGCATCGCCGGGGCCTATGAGCTCACAGCGCGCAACAAGTACTGCTCGATCTTGGTGGACCGACCTGAGCAACTGGGGAGCTACCTCACCAGCTTTTCGGTGGTGTTCAACGTGGGCAAACTTGTGGGGCCGCCGATCGGGGGATGGCTCCTAGCCATGACCGGGCCGACCTGGGCTCTCGGCATCGATGCCGCGAGTTATCTCCTGCCGATCGCGAGCGTGCTGTTCTTCTTGAACCCTGATCGCAGCCGCGAACAACGCAGCGCACCCGGAGAGAACGCCAGCCTGCTGAATGCCTGGCGAGGCTGTGGATCAACGCTGCAAGGTGTCCTCAGCCTCACCGCAGTGCTCTGTCTGGTGAGCTTTTTCCACCCGGGGCTGGCGCCGTTGATCGCCGATCGCGTGCTCGGTCCCGACCCGAGGGATCTGGGCCTGTTCACCAGCGTGCTGGCCGCCGGCAGCATCAGCGGCGGAATCGTGCTGCAAAAGAACAGCGATCGGTTCAGCCGACGGCCTTTTCTCACCTTGGGAGGCTTCGGGCTGATTACTGCCGTCGCACAACTCGGAATGGCCATCACCCCTGGTGTGGGCTTCAGCTTGGCGATGGCATTTCTGATTGGCGCCGGCACCGCAGGGCTTTTGAGCAGCTGCAATTTGATGACTCAAATTGGTTCTGAACAGGTGATGCGGGGCCGGATGGCCGGTTTGAGTCAGATCGCCTTCCTCGGCGGCGGCGGAATCAGTGGGCTAGCGGTGGCTCTGATGGTGATGGCCACTAACCTCCCCACGGCTTTTGCCCTCAGCGGCGGTTTGAGCATTGCCATCGCTCTGCTGTGGATGCAACGGCGCGGCTCACGGTTGCTGGAGCCGATCAGATCAGCTTGACGCCCTTAAGGAGTTTGGTGAGCACGAAGGCGGTGATCAGACCGGTGCCAACCAGGCCGAGATAGATGCCGACGCCCATGTGCAAGTAAGGAGGTGACCACCATTAGATCAGAGATCGGGTGAGATCTCCGTTGTTACCGATAGGGTTTGTCAATAACACACGCTTTTTCACTTCAGCCGACCAGCAGCCGGGCTGACCGGACGTTCTCCAACCGAGCCCGAACCGATGCACACCCTCTTCATTTATCCCGAGTTCCCGAAGACCTTCTGGAGCTACGAAAAGATTCTGGAACTGGTGAACCGCAAGGTGCTGCTGCCGCCGCTAGGGATGGTGACGGTGGCTGCCCTACTTCCCCAGAGCTGGGAGATGAAGCTCGTGGACCGCAACGTGCGGGAGGTGACCGAGGAGGAGTGGGGCTGGGCCGAGCTGGTGATCATCTCCGGAATGATCGTCCAGAAGGACGACATGGCTGTCCAGATCGGCAAGGCCAAACAACGGGGGCTGCCGGTTGCAGTGGGCGGGCCCTACGCCAGTTCCACCCCCGATGCGCCTGAACTGGACCTGGCGGATTTCAAGATCCTCGATGAGGGTGAGATCACCCTGCCAATGTTCGTGAAGGCGCTCGAGCGCGGGGAGACAAACGGCCGCTTCACAGCGGAGGGCGACAAGCCGGATGTGACCGGCACGCCGATCCCACGCTATGAGCTGCTGCAGCTGGATGCCTACGACTCGATGAGCGTGCAGTTCTCCCGGGGCTGCCCGTTCAACTGCGAGTTCTGCGACATCATCGTTCTGTATGGCCGCAAGCCCCGCACCAAAACACCCGAGCAACTCGTGGCGGAGCTGCAATACCTCTACGACCTGGGATGGCGGCGCTCAATCTTCCTGGTGGACGACAACTTCATCGGCAACAAACGCAACGCCAAGCTGCTGCTGCCGGAGATCCGCAAATTCCAAGAGGAGAGGGGCTACCCCTTCAGTTTTTCAACGGAAGCCTCCGTTGACCTCGCCGATGACGAGGAGATGATGCGGATGATGCACGACGCACGCTTCGAGAAGGTGTTCCTGGGCATCGAAACCCCCGATGAGGCGAGCCTGGAAACAGCCCGCAAGGTGCAGAACACCCGCAATCCGCTGGATGCAGCGGTGGACCGGATCACCGCCAACGGCATCGGCGTGATGGCTGGCTTCATCATCGGCTTCGATGGCGAAAAAGATGGCGCAGGCCAACGCATCGTCGAGTTCGTGACCCGGACCGGGATCCCCGCCGCGATGATGGGAATGCTTCAGGCTCTCCCGAAAACAGCACTGTGGGCGCGCCTGGAGAAGGAAGGACGACTGATCCAAGGAGAAGACGCCGCCAAGGGCGTGAACCAGACCAACCTGCTGAACTTCAAACCGACCCGGCCGATCCGCGACATCGCCAACGAATACGTGGAGGCCTTTTGCACCCTCTACGAACCCAATGCCTACATGGATCGGGTGTACAGCTACTACTTGAAGATGGGAGCACCGCGCTGGAAAGCGGCCCCCAAAGCACCAACCTGGGTGGACATCCGCGCTTTGGCGATTGTGGTGTGGCGTCAGGGAATCAAGCGCGACACCCGCGGTCGCTTCTGGCGTTACATGATCGGCATGGCACGCAACAACCCCGCCTTGCTTGAGCAGTTCCTGGTGATGCTGGCCCACAACGAACACTTCATCGAATATCGCGGCATCGTGCAGCGTGAAATCCGCGAACAGCTGGAATCACTGCCGCCGGAGGAACCTTCAACAGCCAAGGAGCTCCTCCAAACCGCCTAAGCACAACTCGTCACTTCCACCGAGGGCTTATTAGTTGGCATGAGTCACTGGATTCCGCCATTCACCAAAAAACCGCTCCCATAAGGAGCGGTTGATCGAGCCAAAGGCATCCCCATCACCCGGCCGCCGCACCAGATATAGATGCGATGGCTGAATAATACTCATAACACTCTAAATATAGTGTGTATCAACAGTTACTTAAGCTTGCTTGAAACTGACGCCTACATCTTCACTTTTTCTTTTCCATAAGGCTTCATCTCACGAGCGACAACATTAAGTTTTGAATCCGACTTGTTGAACCTGGCGCTGTGTCGAGTTTTTGCTTACGGCTGGATCGACGCCAGATACCCACCACAATCGTTGGCTCGGCGAACACATTTAGTCCTGGATATAGCGCGCTCCAGACACCAAACACCCTTCTGCCTTCTGCAATTCCCGACCCAAATACATCGCATGGTCAAGACAGCTCAACGGATGAGGCCCCTCTCCTTCGGTGAGTTGAATTCCAACTTCCTTTGCGGTGCGGCCTCTAAAAACGGCCGATGGTTTCCGCGGAGCATTACCGCCTTTGCAACTCAGCACCTCGCCCGTCTCTGAATCACGGGCAAGGCCCCTCTCGTCGATCGTGTTGCCGTAATGCTCCAACACAAGCTCGGCGGACGTGTGGTCCACTTTCACCAAGAAATAGCCGCTGGGATCCAACGCAATAAACCGCTGCGATAAGCGATCATCCAAATCCTGCAGACTCTCGACCAAGGCTGGGGCTTCAGCAGATTTCACCATTCCACAAACCTACAAAGCCAAGGTCGGCGTCTCCGCCTTAAACGGAAGCTCCGCATTGATCGCATCGATCTCTTGGAGCGTGAGCCGATTGACCTGTGGCAACCAAGCCCTGATCAACTCATTCATCTGTGGTTGATACCAGCGGTGAAGACTGGCATGGGGCCGAGCAACGAAGCCACGCCGGCGCTTATGGCTGCCGCCTGCACCTGGATCAAAGTGATCGATCCCATGCTCGATGGCCCACTGAATCGGTGCGTAATAACAAACCTCGAAATGAAGGCAATCAATCTCCTCTCGAGTGCCCCAATAACGGCCCCAAAGGTTGGTTTGATCCCGCACACACAACGACATCGCCACGGGCTGACGCGGATCACCGCGATGCGCTGAAAACAACACCACTTGCTCGCGGTGCTGTGGAGTAGCAAGGGCCTCAAAAAACTCCTGCTCGAGGTATTTGCTGCCCCAAGCCCCCCATTGGGCACAGTGCTGCTCGTAAAACCCATGCATGATTTGCAGCAACTCCAGATCAAGCTGCTCTCCAGTGAGCGGCGTCACCGTTAAACCCGCCTTCGCGACTGCCTTGCGTTCACGCTTGATGTTGCGGCGTTGGTTGGCGTTAAAGCCTTGGAGGTAATCCTCAAAACTGGAATCACTGCCACGACTCCAGAGACTCTGTTGATTCAGCCAAGCCGCGCAGCCTGCCGCCTCCGCCAGTGGACGCCAAGCAGGATCGACATAGAGGAAATTGCAGCTCAGGATGCCGTTCTGCTCACAAAAGCGATCGATGGTCTGGATCAAGACCCGAGTGAGTTGTTGATGATCCTCCCCTTCGCGCAAATAAAAGCGATAGCCCAGCACTGGACTGACCGGACTCATCCCTAAGAGTTTGGGGTAGTAGCGCAAACCGAGATCCGCAGCCAAGCGGGCAAAGCTCTGATCGAACACAAACTCGCCATAGCTGTGTCCCTTGAGATAAAGGGGAGCCACTGCCACAGGGCTCTCATCACGCCACAAGGCGAGATGCAAGGGCTGCCAGCCCTGCTGAGGAACAACGCTGCCAGAGGCCTCCAAGGCCTCTAACCAACCCCAGCGATAAAAGGGCATGACATCATCACCAGCCAGGTCACGCCAGTGATGCTCTGGAATTTCACGAATCGAGCGGTGCCAGCGAGCGGTGAAGGCAGTCATGCGAACAACCCAGCTGACAACGGTGCTCAGACCTTAACCAGCACGGCAGCGCACAGCGGCGCTGGGCTCAGGCCAGCGGATCCACAACCAGCGTGATGGTTCCGGCTTTGAAATCCAAGTCGAGCTCAGTCGCGTCAATCCCCTTCAACACGGCTTTGACATCGTCGCCCTTCACAACCCTGACGTTCCTGCCGCGCTGTTCCAAGCGTGTGGCTGGACAACCGCAGAACTTGATCACATCACCTTCCTCAAAATCCAAAACTTTGACGAAGCCCTTCCCTCCATTCACGGTCACAAAGGTGTCGTCACCTGCACCACCTTTGACCTTGTCGCGCCCTACACCGCTCGCGATCACATCATCTCCTGCAAATCCAAAGATCCGATCATTCCCGGTCGTTCCAGTGAGTCGATCAGCCGAATCAGTACCGCGGAGTGTCTTATTGGCTTTAGCCATGGAGTACCGAGCGCTCAACCATCACGCTAGATCGACTTTCAGACGGCCGCCTCACCCAACGGAGGGAGGAAGATTGAATCCCTCTCGGCGGCGGGCATAGCGGAGCATCAGTTCATCGTCCTGTAATGGCGTCATCTCCTCGAGCTGCCAAGCCTCAGGCTGCTGCAATGCCTCCGGCAAGGTCATGGCCTGCTGAGGGATCCAACAATTGGCACCACCAAGAATCCGGGGCGACAGCGTGAGTTGGAGCTGATCCACGCCATCCACCTGAAACAGCTGTGCTGCCAGTTGTGCACCACCGAGTAAGACCAGTTTGTTGATGCCAGCCAACTGCAACGCTGCGAGCCGTTCTGGCCAGCTGCTCTGCAGGGGAAGCCAACGATTGAAGCCATGAGCGGCTGGCTCAGGAGCCAACAACCAACGCTGCACGGGTTGCTGAAAAAACAACCAATCCTGCGGGAAAGAGTTCCGATGGCTTACCACCACGGCAACCGGCTGGGGCGGACGACCGGCATCGATGCGCTGCTGCTGCAAGGCAGGGTCTCGCAACAGACAGGTCGAACGGTGGGCGCGAATCGTGCCGGCACCGATCAAGCAAGCATCCGCCCAGCTCAAAGCTTGATCCAGCACCTGGCGATCACCGGCACCTCCAAGCTGTGCAGCACCACCGCTAGCAGGAGCGAGCCGGCCATCCAAACTGACGGCCAACACAAGTCGAACCGTCAAACCGTCTGTCGAGGAGTGGGGGCTGACGATGGATCAGATGGCCGCGACCGCGTCCAGAGCTGCCGGTGTCATCTCCAGTTTCGGAGCTTCGGCATAGACCTCAGCGGCATTGTTGGGGCTCTCCTGCAGACGAACCTTGTGCAGATGCGCACCGATGGCCTTAATCGGGCTGGAAAGGCGATCTGCAATATGCAAAGCGATGTTCTCTGCGGTGGGAACGCACTCGGCGAAAAACGGAACGTCCTTATTCAAAAAGGTGTGATCAAACGGTTCAACGACCAGATCGTCGACCAAACGCTGCAGGGCGGATAGATCACAGACCATGCCGGTGCGGGGATCGATCTCACCGCGAACGGTCACATCCACCAGATAGTTGTGGCCATGACCATGGGGACGAGCGCACTTTCCGTAAATCGCCTCGTTCTCTTCTTGAGTCAACTCCGGACGAGCCAAACGGTGGGCAGCGGCGAAATGAGTGCGGATGGTGAGGTAGGCGTCCATGGGATGTCCGAGATAGTCGGCCCAGAGGCCCGGTTGTTCGTAGAGGCGGAGTGCCGTGATCGGCAGGTGGGGGGAAAGGCGGTTCCAGATTTGCCGCACCAGCGCTTCGGTGGTGGGCAAACAGCCTTCAGGGGTGGAAACGTCGAATTCTGGCCACGCTTCGTTGAGGAAACGGAAATCCAGCTGACCGGTCACTTCATGACGGATCGCGTGCTTGACCTCAGAGAGATTGAGCACCATGCCGTCAGCGTCGAGGCCACCAGCCATCGACACGATGAGTTCATAGTTGTGTCCATGACCTGGTGCTAAGGCACAGGGGCCAAAACGTGCAGCGTTGTCGTCCGCCGACAACTCAGGCAACCAATAGCGATGGCTTGCACTGAAGCAAGCCCTACGGGTAATGACGCAACCACGACCTCGGCCGTGCCGTGCTGACGACTTCATTTCAGTCATGTGACATTCCGGCCGGGAGGCATCCTAATGAGCTAACGGCGATTTCGAGTCATGGCGGATTCCACTCCCTCCCTCCGACAGCGCCTGGGCGGCCGCAGTCTTTACCTAATCGGAATGATGGGAAGCGGCAAAACCAGCACGGGACGCCCGCTGGCAGAACAGCTCGGCTACGGCTTTGTTGATGCAGATGCCGTGATTGAACAAGCTGCGGGCTGCACGATTCCTGAGATTTTTGAGCGCGACGGGGAAGAGGGATTCCGCAGTCTTGAGAGCCAAGTTCTCAGTGCGATCTGCCAACGGCATTCATTGGTCGTCGCCACCGGCGGCGGCGTGGTGACCCAACCAACCAATTGGGGGCTGCTACACAGCGGCATCGTGATCTGGCTGGATGTGATGCGAGATCAACTCCTCACCAGACTCAAAGCCGACGCCACCGAACGGCCGCTGCTGCAAACAGCTGATCCGGAGGCCGCGCTGGATGCCCTACTGGCCGAACGCAAACCGCTTTATGCCGAAGCGGACCTCACGGTGGTCATCGATCAGGAAGATCCAGCCGCGGTGGCCGACGGCATCTTGCAATTGCTGCCAGGCCTCTTGCAAGATCCAACCCAACGCCAGGACAACTGAACCCATCAGCCCGGTAGAGCCAAGACTGCATCACTCACCCAGAGACGTGGCGTTACTGCTCAAGAGGGCTTATCGAGGCGGATCGCAAACCACTGAATCGTGATCCCAGGACTGATTTCCAGGTCACAAGCCGTATCAAGCAGCCGCTGCGCAGCCTGATCAACACTGGCCTGCTCCTGGAGGTCTTCAGGCAAGCGATCCAGCCGTCGCAACCACTCACTCAGCCATGTCAAGGTGTCGTCGGCACTGAGCAGTTGCTCTGCCTTGCCTGGCTCCAACACCACATAGTCGTCACAAGCACGAATCAGGGGATCGGACATGGAACGCGCTTTCCTGGCTTGGGTGATCAGCATCACCATCCTGCTGAGCAGCAGTCCTGCCTGGGCCAGCGCACCCGGCCGCCTCGAGCAACGCCAAGAGCTATGGCCGGCATGGACAGGGCCAGCAGCCTTGCCACGGCCAAGCAACAGCGATGACCTGATTTATCCAGCCTGGTTTGAGGGGCTCTGGAGTGTGGTTAACGAAGACCTCGATGACCCAACTGGCGACCTGATCCAGCACCAAGCTCGTTTTCAAGCCGATGACCGAGGCCGAATGGTTGGTGACCGGGCCTTCAATGCGCTATCGATCGGAACAGCCCTGCTCGGAGACCAGCTGCTGCGCGTCGAAGACGACCCCAACTCAGCCAACCGCCAGATGGCTCAACTCAAAGGCGACCTTCGCCTAGACACAAGAGTCACGAATCGCGATCAATCCTCAATCGATGACGAAACTTTTATCGCCGACGAAATTGTGCTGCAAATCTTGCACTTACCAGGCCCACCAAGACTCAGCCGCATTGAAACCTTAAGCCGATACCAACGCTGTAGCGATCAGATCATCCGCGGAGAACAATGGCAAGCCCGATACCCAGCACCAGGGCAGGCCATCTCTAACAAAGCAATTAGCCAGCATCATTTTCAGCTAACCATGCGAAAAGTAGCCGACGACTCAGTGACAATTCAAGAAGCCAAATAAAAAAACTTTTAACAAAAGCTGCAACCTCTAAGAGATAGAGACAAAATATTAAAATCCCAAAAAGCGCCTTAGGCAATGAAGAAGCCAACTGTCTGGGCAATCTGCTTCCTACTATCCCTAGCCTTAGTCCACCTACCGCTCTACCCCACTCTCGCTGAAACAAGCGGCGAATCTATTGAAGCATCGACTGGCAACCAAATAAGACTTATTGAACAACCCTTTTACCCAGAACTACAAAATATTGCAAACCGTTGGAACAGGTCATATATGGGTGAAGTGGAGGGGAAAACACCTCAATACACACTCCTCAATTTTTATGGAGTAATGGCCAAAGTAGCCTCGAAAATTGAATGGGTCAGCACGAAGGCAACAACCGAGCCTGGTTTCCGGTGGAGCGAAGAATCAAAACAGACAATTAAAGAAGCTGAGCTGCTTTTTAATTCAGCTGTTGAATCGCTTGATGGGTCATTAATCCCTGAAAGTACACGTTCTGATCGAAGGGAAGAGGCTGCACTAAAGCTCAAAGAAATCCTCGATTATGTTCTTGACAATTCAAGCTCTGCTCTCGCAATCCCCAATACTTCTAACGATCAAGACTGGAGACTCCCATCAACAGGAATTCACCTTGCCAAGGGGAAGAGAAATCAAGACTCACCCCTGGCAGGCGATGAATACTTCTTCACACCAGAAACAATTAACAATATACCTAGAATGTATAGCTTTATCAAACAATCGGACAGAAATCCGATCGAAAATGACTTTGCAACCCCGAACCTATACAAACAATATACATACACACCAGGTCAACTAGTACCTCCCAAGTGGTACCTGAAGCTACCTCTTGGAATACGCAATCTTTTCGAGCGCCCTATAGGAGACCAAAGCCTCCTTCAGATTTGCCTAGCCTTTATAGTTACAACCATCTACTTGCCCATAGTTTATATATTAACACACAATTTTTTATCTACCTTCAAGCATCGAAAGGGAGCAAAAAAAACTTCTATATGGCTAGAAGACAATAAAGCATGGGGTCGCCTAGCATTTATTGCACCAATCCCCCCACTCTCTGCTTTTTGCAACTATTTACTAGACCAACAAATCAACCTGACAAACTTTTGGCTAGAAAAATCAGCCCTCATATTAGATATTGCATTCTACGTTTCTCTCGGATTGACAATTTTGCTTCTCTTTGAGGCACTTGGCAGATCCAGCTCCGAATGGATTCTCAGCTTCAGAAATAGCAAGTCTTCGGTTGAACTAAAGCGAATCAATAATATTATTTTACCTTCTTGTCGATTTCTCGGGGCAATTTCAAGCATCGGTCTGATGTATGCCCTATTGATCCGGCTTGGCCTTCCCCCGAGCACCGTATTGGCATTTTCGGCGGTTCCAGGTTTAGCGATTGGCCTAGGAGCTCAACGAATACTTGGAAACCTTTTTTCTGGTATTTCCATCCAGACTGACAGACCTGTCCGAATTGGTGATTTCTGCAAAGTCAACAATGAAGAGGGATTCGTCACAAGAATTGGACTGCGTTCGATTGAACTATCAACATTCTCAGGCCGAGTAACCATTCCTAATAGCACGTTTGATTCAGCTACAATCCAAAGCTTCTCAAAGCATGTTCAATCAAATATAGGACCAATTGATTCAGATGCTATAGGTCAAAATATTGAACTTCAACTAGAGATGCCGTCTGGACTTGGCATCGGTCATCTCAATTCTATAGTTGACCGAATCAAAGATTATGCAGCAACCCAGGAAAGAATTAGCAAGATCAGCTGCAGTTTCTGCGAGAACAACAATGGAGGAATTATTCTTTCGATTGTCGCTCTTTCAAAAACCAATCAAGAATGGGAGAAATATCTTAATATTCGCCAGAATCTTGTTTCCGAAATTCGCCTAATTGTCGCCTTAATTAAAAACACAAAGCAAATGGTTTCCGTTGGGCGACAAACAAAGCCGGAACTGATCGAACAAATCCCCAACATCATCGAAGCGATCATCAACGAAGACCCTCAACTTTCGATGAGCTATTGCCGCTTGAGCTCAATTTCTGATTACAGCTTGGACTTTGTTTTTAATATGGAAGCCAAATACACCGATATCGGAGAGTTTCTAAATGCCGTAGCAGCCCTCAAACAAAAAATTCTCCTGACGTTCTCAAACAATGGTATTCACATCCCCTATCCAACGTCAGTTGAGCTTCAAACCAATCCATTCGAGCAACCTATCAACTTCGAGGGGAGTCTCACCACCAGCGAGCCGAGTGATGCTATCTAAAAACCCTCACAGAAGTAAAGCCAATCTTTTCTCACTTGCTTTGCATATGATTTGGCAATCCTTGTTGTAAAAACAGCAAACTCCTCCTCTCTATCACGTGCAATTCGGTTAATCGTAGCCTCAAATACATACTGATCAAGAGAATGATTCAGCCTCCTAGCAGCACGCAGATGCTTGGTTGCCATAATGGTTGCCCATTGACTAGCCATTTGAAAGTAGGTTTTTGGCTTCTCTAGTGTTTCAGTTGGAAAGTCATTTTTGAACGGGGAGCGTTCACGAACAGAGAAGAAGTTTCCATCAAAGCTAAGCCAGCCAAGGTTTTGATCAGGAAACTCCGCGAGAGCTTTATAAGCTTCAGCATGACGATGTGCATGGTTTTCAAAATTAAATTCGTACTCTTTGATTTCTTCATCACTTAAATACGAGAAAGCTGTGGGTTGCTCTTGCTGCTTAATATCCAAAATCAGATCATCGTAAGCATGGTCAGTATTTCCAGCAATTAAAACGTAGTAACGCTTTAATCCTAAAGAACCAGTTCCAGCACCTCGTCGCTCAGAAACATCAAGTATCTTGTTATGAGTATCACTAATAGAGGATAGCTCTTTGGGAGTAGTTTTTAAATAATCTACGAAGGAATGTCGAATTTTGTCCCGAGTCTCTAGATCCGCAGGAGACAGCTTTCCTTCAATATCCCGAAACTTTCTAACATTACCTTCACCAACTTCGGTCCATTTATTTAGCATTCTCTCGCGACTATACTTCTTGGATGTTTTCGCTAAAAACTTAGCCAGAGGCTTGCATGTATTGTCCTGATTGAAAGAGCAAGAAAATAAATCAACCCTCTCATACGAAGAAATTGTTTTTAAATAGGTTTTCGCAAAAATATGAAGGGCTTGGTTGAGTAGCTCATCCTGAAATTTACCGTTTTGCCATGCATCCAAAACCATACTTGTTGCAAACCTCCAAATATCGTACTGATAATCTGCAACCAAAGAATCGTCATAATCATCAAAACCGAAGGCAATATTTCCGGAGTTATTCAAATAAGCACCCATGTTGTAAACATGGGCGTCACCCTCTAGCCATGTCCTAGAGAATGCACTTCCCCCAAAGCGGTTAATTTGCCAGTCCCCAGCAAAATCAGACCAAAAAATATGATTAGATCCCCTAAAAAAAGCATAAGGACTATCCTTCATTTTATTAAATTTCTCTTGCCTAAAAGGCATCTGAACATCACGATTATGGTGCTCAATTGCTTCGTGAATCTTCCCTTTTCTATCGTAACTTTTGGATGTAAAGATAATATTCTTCAATTTAAATAGGGCTACATGCGTACTTGGTAGCAACCAGGCGACTCAACAATTGCAGTTTAATATTATTTAACAAGTGTCTGGACGCGCTCAAACTTCTTCCAACGTTCTCTCCATCAACTTCAGCTCTAATTGATCTCTCCACTGGAACAGTGGTTGCAATTTGGGGTGATCGCTAAGACCAGGCACTCCCTTGCCCGCCAGGGCAGCTCCCGATGAAGACGGGAAACAAATCAATGACAACTGAGCCGCAACCGCAAGATCAGCCAGAGACATCGAATCACCGACTAACCAAGGCTTGGCTTGCACACTGAGCGCCAGCTGTTCAAGGCTTGCCAACAGATCAGCGCGTTCGTTCTGGTTCACCAGTTCAGTGACGTTGCTGACCCATCCACCCGGCAATGCTCCCATCACCGAGCGCACTGGATCGGGGACGTCATCAGGCAACAGCGCAACCCGCAGCTCAGGATCGAGTGCCGCCGCTTGCACTAAGGCCGCCCGTACCGCTGCCGCCAGGGTGGTGTCAGCCCAATCCTCGAGAAGATGCACCTGAGCCGCAGCTTTGGGTTCAGAGGGGATCAAGGCTGGAGAAGCTTCACGCCGCTCTAAATGGCGGGCAATGGCACTGGAATCGGCCATGACAACGTCTCCATCCACCAACACCGGCACTTGTCGCTGACCGGACAACCGGAACACCGCAACCTGGCCGATGCCTGGTGTGACCTCGACGGTACGAAAACTGAGGCCTTTCGCCTGGAGCACCATCCGCACCTTGAGGCAGAAGGCTGAATGGCGAAATTGATGGAGCTCCAGCATGGCCAGTTCTTGCCTGGGCCCGGCAGAGTAGCCATCAGATTCCGTCGAGTGTCGCAACCATGCGGGAGTTTTTTGTCAACGTCACCCGCTATCCCCGCTATTTGGTGGCCTTCACCCTCGGCGTGGTCAATTCAGTTTTCGAACCCCTCGCACGACGCCGCAGCAACCCCGTGACAGCGGTCGCTCTCATCGGCGCCTTGATCAGCGGATTCGTCACTCTCAGCCTGGTGCTGCGTGCCATGGTGTCCACAGCACCGATGGCATAAGCACTCGATGGCACAGGGTCGTCGCGTTGAACGGGTTGCAGCACTGATCCGTAAGGAAGTGAGCCAACTGCTGATTAATGGCATCCGCGATGAACGCGTTCACCAAGGAATGGTGAGCATCACCAATGTGGATGTCGCCGGCGACCTGCAGCACTGCAAAATCTTCGTGAGCGTTTTTGGCGAGGCAGAGGCCCAAGCTCAAGTTCTCGAGGGTCTTCAAGCCGCCAGTGGCTTTTTACGTGGTGAACTCGGACGTCGCCTGCAAATGCGCCGAGCACCGGAAGTGGTGTTTCAGCTTGATCGGGGGCTCGAACGCGGCACGAGCGTGCTCGGCTTGCTGAACCGTTTGGAAGATGAACGGCAGGAACGTGGCGAGATCCCACCCAGTAGCGATGAGCTCCCTGACACCTGAACAACTGCGCCGCAGCGTGGCGAAGCTGCTGGTCGTCCGGGCNAGCGGACACCATCAGGACAACCAACGACGTTANCCCCGATGGGAACTGAGCAATGAGCAACTCAAACGCCTCTTANACGACGGTGTTGGTGGCGTGATCCTGTTGGGGGGTAGCGCCATTGAATTGCAGCAGCGCACGCTCCAACTGCAGAGCTGGAGCAGCCAACCCCTGTTGTTCTGCGCTGATGTGGAGGAAGGAATTGGTCAACGCTTTGAAGGCGCGAGCTGGCTGGTGCCACCACTCGCCCTTGGCCGTCTCTACCAAACCGAACCAGATCGAGCGATCAGCCTTGCCGAACGCTACGGACGTTGCACCGCGGACCANGCCCGGCGTTGCGGACTGAACTGGGTGCTCGGACCGGTCTGCGACNTCAACANCAATCCGGCCAATCCNGTGATCAACGTCAGAGCCTGGGGAGAGCATCCAGCAACCNCTGGANCACTGGCCTCCGCCTTCCAANAGGGCTTGGCCAAGGGAGGCGTTCTTGGCTGCGCCAAGCATTTTCCTGGCCATGGCGATACCGCGAGTGATTCGCATCTCGATTTACCGGTGCTGCCCCACAACCTCGAACGGCTCCATCAAGTGGAGCTGCCTCCCTTCCGCGAGGTGATTGCCGCAGGGGTCGACAGCGTGATGACAGCCCACCTGTTGTTNCCCGAACTNGATCCAAAGNAGCCCGCGACCCTCTCCCCAACGGTGCTCACCGACCTCCTCCGTCGCGATCTCGGCTTCGAGGGGCTGGTGGTCACCGATGCNCTGGTGATGGAAGCCATTGCAGCCCGGCATGGAGCNGCAGAGGCTGCGGTATTGGCCTTTANCGCNGGTGCAGACCTGATCTTGATGCCTGGGGATGCAGACGATGCGATCAATGGGCTTTGCTCAGCGATCACCAGTGNGCGCCTGTCCATCGAAAGGCTCGAACAATCGCTCGAACGCCGCCGTCAGGCACTGCAACGCACCAGGCCCTCCTCACCTTCGNCCCCATCAACGGCGATGGTCACATCGGACGAACGCCAGCTTGAAGAGGAGTTGATTGCTCGCACCCTGCAGGTTCATGGGCCGCCATCGATCGGAATCTCCAAAGGGATCAACCTGATACGGGTCGACAGCGTCGTACCCAGCTGTGCAGTTCTCAGTGCAGATGCACCAGCATTAGCGCTGCCTTCGGCGCAGGGATTGAACCCAGTGGTGATCCATGGCCAAGGCGTCTCNCCCTGGCAGTCGAACCCAGAGGNACCTCTCGCCTTGGATCGTCTTGGCGATGGAAGCGTTCTGTTGCAACTGTTCCTTCGCGGTAATCCCTTCCGGGGCAGCCGAGATAGCCATGAGCCTTGGCCAGCGGCGATTCGTCAACTGCTGGCTTTGAATCGTTTGGCTGGGGTCATCGTCTATGGAAGCCCCTACCTCTGGGACACCCTTCAACCCTTGTTTCCAGACACTCTCCCCGCGGCCTATTCCCCCGGGCAGATGCAAGAAGCCCAACGCCAAGTGCTCAGTAGGTTGCTGAGCAGCGGAAGTACAGAGGCTGGCGCCTTCACCGANTGAACCACCGATAACCGCTCTAACCTCGCGCCGACAACTCCAGCCGTCGGCGATGCTCAGCCTCTCAATGATCGTTCGCAATGAGGAGGCTCGCCTCGCTGGCTGCCTCGAATCAGTGCGGGGATTTGTCGACGAGATGNTGGTGGTGGATACCGGCTCCAATGACGGCACCATCGCCATCGCTNAGGCCGCAGGTGCCCGCGTGGAACAGATCCCCTGGCCTGGTGATTTCGCACCAGCGCGCAACACCGCTCTCGAATTCCTGACCNGCGATTGGGTGCTGGTGCTCGATGCCGATGAAGAGCTTCGCAGCGAAGCCATCCCCGAACTNAAGCGGCTGATGAACGATCCCAACGTCTTGGTGATCAACCTGCTCCGCTTTGAGGTCGGTGCCGCCATGGCGCCCTATTCGAGTGTCAGCCGTCTGTTCCGCCGCCATCCCCGCATCCGCTGGAGCCGTCCTTATCACTCGATGGTGGATGACAGCGTGCAGGCACTCATCACCGAGGAACCGCAGTGGACAGTCGCCCACTGCGAAGAACCAGCTCTGCTNCACGACGGCTATCGCCCGGAGCTGTTGCAAGGCAGCGACAAGGCTCAGCGGTTGCGCGACGCGATGGAATCAGAACTGGAGCGTCACCCTGGNNATCCCTATGCCAGCGCCAAATTGGGGGGGCTGCTGATTAGCGAAGGCCGCCATCGCGATGCCGAAACGCTGCTCAGNACAGCCCTGCAGCAGTCGTCGCCCAACACACCGGAGCAGTACGAGCTACTGCTGCATNTCGGCCTTGCCCTCACACCCTCAGATCCTGCGGCAGCGGTCACGGCCTACCGCGAGGCCCTGGCCATTCCTCAAGACTTCAGNGCAAGCCTGGGAGCTCGNCTCAACCTGGCAGCAAGGCTGATGGAGCAGTCCCAGCTGGANGAAGCGATCGCCCTGACCAAGACAGCGACCGAACGGGCTCCAGAGGTGGCGATGGGTTGGTANAACCTCGGACTCATGCAGCGTCAGAACGGTGACATCGGCGCTGCCCTGCAGGCCTATCAGCGGGCGCTGCAACAAGCACCGGACAATGCCTCCTGTCACCAAAACATGGCCGTCGCCCAGTTGCTGGGGGGCAACATCGATGCGGCCCGGGAGAGCTTCCGTCGGGCCATCCAGTTGCTGCATCAGCAAGGGCAAAGCGATGCCGCCATACAGCTGCGCGAGCGCGCTCAGGCGATCGTGAAATTGGATGCTGAGGTCCTGTCATGAGCACGGCCTTAAGCGGGCGGACGGTGGTCGTAACCCGCGCCGCCGAGCAACAGGGGGAAGGGCGGGCACTGCTGGAAGCCCAGGGGGCACGCGTTCTCGATCTCCCAGCGCTGGTGATCGGCCCACCGGATCAATGGGGACCCCTCGACGATGCCCTGGCTGATCTCGACAGTTTTCACTGGTTGGTCTTCTCCAGTGCCAATGGCGTCCAGGCCGTCGAAGACCGTTTGCAACGCCAGGGCTGCAGCCTGGCCCGGCGCCCGCCAAGCCTGAAGATCGCCAGTGTTGGCCGCAAGACGGCTCGGCTGCTCAATGAGCTCGGCACTGAGGCTGATTTCGTCCCACCGGACTTCGTTGCCGACAGCCTGATCGAACACTTTCCGGTGTCCGGATGGGGACTCAAGATGCTCTTGCCGCGCGTGCAAAGCGGCGGACGCACCGTGCTCGCCGATGCCTTTGGCGAAGCGGGAGTCCGCGTTGTGGAGGTCGCCGCCTATGAATCCCGGTGCCCTGACGGAATTCCAGAGGACACGGCAGCGGCTCTCTCCAATGGAGACGTGGATGCAATCGCGTTTAGCAGCGGCAAAACAGCCCAACACACTGCACAGCTGCTGGCCAGCCAATTTGGTGACCATTGGCGTGACCGACTGGTTGGCATCAAGTTGATCTCCATCGGTCCCCAGACCAGCCGTCACTGCCTCGAATGCTTCGGTCGAGTGGACGGCGAAGCCAATCCCCATGATTTGGACGGCCTTGTTCGCTGCTGCGTTCAGAGCATGCAGACCGGATCCTGAACGTCGTCATCCAGAGACAGCTGGACACAACCGGCCTCGAGATCAATCGCGACCACTGACCAACCCTCAGGCAACAGCGCGTCCACCTCACCGTCACAACGTCCGCCAGAGCCCAAACAGAGAACGCTGGTGCTGTTCTGCAAACGAACCAACGCCCGNGGATCTCCGCCCACGGCGATCACNCCTNTGAGCACNAGGGCATTCGAAGGATTCACAGCGGGCGTGGCCTCGCCATCGACAGAAGCCAACCCCGTTGCCGCCACCAACGGAAGAGGCTGAAAGGGATCAGGCCGCCCACCGGGGGCAGCAGCGATGACCTCTGCAGGAGTGGGTAACGGCCTTAAGCCGATCTGCGGTGGATCCTGTGGCTCAGACGATGGTTCAACGGCGAGTTCTGGCTCAGCCGCTGGCGGGACCGCAGTGATCAGCTCAGCCGAGTCGTCCGTGCCACAACCAGCTACAGCTAGAGCTGTGACCAGGGGAACGAGACCAAACCGCAGCATTGGATCAATCGGTTTCTTCCACCAAGTCACGGAAACGGTCAAGGTTCGCCTGCAGTTCTTTGACGACAATTCCTCCCAGGATGCTGGGATCCATCAGCGGTGCCAAGACCCCAGGGAGTTCATAGCTCACGGTGAGTTTCACCACCGTGCGGTTTGGGGTCTCCGGATAAAAACGAACGGCACCCTTGGTTGGCAACCCACCAACGGATTGCCAATGCAACTGTTGAGCCTCAACCCGCTGGGTGATGTGCGCTTTCCAGGTGAATCGGAACCCTTGGGCGGCGAGGGTCCACTCGGTGAGATCCGGGTCATCCATGGTCTTGACCGATTCGATCCAGCGCATCCACTTGGGCATGGCCTCNAGATCNCTCCAGACGGCCCAGACCTTGTCCGCAGGCGCCTGAACCTCCGAGGTGACGGTGTGTTCCAGCCAACGTCCCATGGTTAAGCCACCGCTGCGTTGGTCGCCAGCTGCGCCGGACGCTCCAGGATGGCCGCGGCCGCTAAATGGCCGCTCATGGTCGCCCCCTCCATCGAGTCGATGTAGTCCTGGCGGGTGTAGCTGCCCGCCAAGAAAAAGTTGTTAATCGGCGTGCGCTGCTCCGGGCGGTAGGGCTCCATGCCAGGAGCTTCGCGATAGAGCGATTGAGCCAGTTTCACCACATTGCTCCAGGTCAAGGTGAGNTTGCGCGCTGAGGGGAAGAGCTCACGCACCTGACGATCCGTATGGGCAACGATCTCATCAACGGATTTCGGAATCCAGGGATCACCGGGGGTCAACACGCATTGGAGCAGAGATCCCTGACCCTCCTTGCGGTAGTCCTCAGGGCTAGCCAGCGCCAGGTCTGCGAAACAGCTGAAATCTGCATCAGCGGTGTACAGAAGGTTGTTCANACCGGTNGGCTGCGCCAAATCCCGTCGTTGGGAGTCCTGGGCATCGCCTAACTCTGTGACCCAGCCGTCGTAGCGCAGCTGCACGGTGGCCACAGGCACCGCCTCGAGCTGATGAATCGCCTCAAACTGCGGAAAACGGCGCCAGGCGTCAGGCAGCAGGCGCTGAATCCCCGGCACATCGCAAGCCGCCAGATAGGCATCGGCTTCCACACGAACATCACCCTGCGGTGTTCCGAGTTGAAGACCCGTCACCAGAGGAGCCTCTCCTTCGGTGAACTCCACCTGTTTCACGCGATGACGGAGATGGAGCTTCGCACCGCGCTGCTGGATGTAGTCGAGGATCGGGCCAGTCAGCCACCGATGCGGCGATCCCTTCAGCAAATTGAGTTTGGATGCTTCCGTCTTGGCGGCGAACATCATGAAGATGGTGAGCATGCAACGAGCCGAGATGGCCTCGCAATCGATAAATCCGAGCGCATAGGCGATGGGATTCCACATGCGACGAATGCTCTCCGGACTCCCTCCGTGGCCAACAAACCAGTCTTGGAAGCTCACCGAGTCCAACGCTCGGATGGTGCGCATCGCCCCTTCGTAATCAACGAGGCCTCGAACAATCGGACTCGTGCCCAACGCCAGAGCATTGCGCAACTTGTCGATCCAACTGAGCTGCGGCGTGGTGAAAAAAGCTTTCAGGCCATTGAATGGCGCACCGATTGGAAAACGGAAATCCAGTTCTCGTAGATCTCCGCCTTTGTTCACGAAGAGGTGGGTGTGCTGCTTGGGCAGCAGNTTTTCAAACGCGCCAACTTTGCGCATCAGCGCAAACAGATTGGCGTAGTTGAAGAAGAAGACGTGCAGCCCCATTTCGATGTGGTTGCCACCGTCGTCCACCCAGCTTCCGACCTTTCCGCCCATGAATGGGCGTGCTTCGTAGAGCTCTACCTCATGGCCTGCATCCACGAGATCCACCGCAGCGGAGAGGCCGGCGAGACCGGAACCGACAATCGCGACCCGCACCATGTGGTGTGCAACTAATGGCGACTCTATGTATGAAGCTCCATAGAGTGAGGGCACGAGCCTGCGTTAACGATGACCTCTACTCCCAGCACAGCGCCGGCCCATACCGCCAAGGACGGCAAGGGCATCCTGATCACTGAACCGGCCATGCAGCAATTGGCCAAGCTCTGCGGCGAACAGGGCTCCAACCAAGTTCTGCGGGTTGGCGTGCGTTCTGGGGGCTGCAGCGGGATGAGTTACACGATGGATTTCGTCCCCGCAACCGACACGCTGGACGACGACGAGACCTACGAGTACGAAGCAGCTGACGGCCAACGTTTCCAGGTNATCTGCGACCCCAAAAGCCTGCTGTACATCTACGGNATGCAGTTGGACTTCAGTACCGCCTTGATCGGGGGAGGGTTCAATTTCACCAACCCCAATGCCACGCAAACCTGCGGATGTGGCAGCTCCTTCGCTGTGTGATGCCCTCCTATCGGCATCACATGGGAATCTGATGGGGCGTTCAACGCTCCTTCCCAATGGAGTCCAGCCAGGANAGCCTGTTCGAGCAGGCGATGGCCCGATATCAGTCCGGCGCCGCCGCAGCTGATGTGCTTCCCGATTTCCTGCAGATCACCGAAGCAGCACCGCGTCAGTCNGCCGGATGGACGTGCTTGGCCTGGTTGCAATTGCTNTGTGATCAACCCGAAGAAGCCCTGCGATCCGCACGCTTCGCAGTGAAGCTGAACGGCCAGGATCCCCAAGCCCGAATCAATCTCAGCCTCGCCTTATTGGAAACGGACTCCAAAGGCGTTCGCGATCACATTCAGGTGGTGCAGCAGGTGATGGCGCTGGCTCCCGAGATGGGAGATGACCTCAAAGCCTCCATCGACGATGGCCTACAGCGACGCCCTGGGTGGAAAGCACTGGAAAAGGTGAAGAGCTGGTTGAGCCTCTGAGCGCAGGCNATGGGAAGCACACCGCCGACAACGCAATCAGCACCGACACCAGGAGGTGATCAATGGCACGTCTTCTCCTGTTGAGCAATGGCCATGGTGAAGATCTCTCAGGATCACTGCTCGGGCAGCGCCTCCAAGAGCTCGGCCATGACGTNCAGGCCTTACCGCTTGCCGGGCTCGGGCAGCCCTATCAACGGGCTGGGATTGAACTGCTTGGCCGCAGCCATGAATTCACCACCGGTGGAATTGGCTANACCAGCCTGAAAGGGCGACTCACGGAGCTCGTCCAGGGCCAACTGTTGTACTTGCTGCGACGCCTGATTCGGCTGCTGCGCAATGCCCACTCCTTTGATCTGATCGTGGTGGTCGGCGATGTGATCCCCGTGATCGCAGCCTGGCTCAGTCNCCGACCGGTCGCCACGTATTTGGTGGCTTACTCCAGTCACTACGAAGGACGACTGCGGCTGCCGTGGCCCTGCGGGCAGCTGCTCGCCACGCGTCGTTTCCGAGCTGTTTTTAGCCGTGATCAGCTGACGGCAGACGATCTCAGCGCACAGCTCAGACGAACGGTGTCNTTTCTCGGCAATCCCTTCATGGACCCTGTGCTCACGGCTAGCGACGGCAAGCCAAAGCAGATTGGTGCTGTGATCGGCCTCCTCCCAGGAAGTCGGCGGCCCGAACTGGAACACAACCTGCGGACTCTGCTTCAAGTCGTGGAGCGTCTACCGACGAGCGCAGGTCTCAGGCTTGAGTTAGCTCTGGTCTCCAGCCTTGACGATGCGTCGCTCCAGCAGCTCAGCCAAGCCGCAGGTTGGTCACTGACAGCCGGCAAGCTGCAGCGCAATGGAGCCCCGACAATTCAAGTCAGACGGCAAGCCTTTCAGAGCGTCCTGCAAAACAGCGATTTGATCATCGGCATGGCCGGAACAGCTGTTGAGCAGGCGGTGGGATTGGCAAAGCCCGTGCTGCAACTCGTGGGCAACGGGCCCCAATTCACCGCCTCCTTTGCCGAAGCCCAGCGACGCCTGCTCGGGCCCACCGTGTTCTGTGCCCACGGTGAGCCCGGTGAACCGCAGACGTTGAATTCCACCGCCAACCTCGCAATGGAGCTGATGAAACGCAGCAGCTCCGACACAGAGCTTCAACGCCAATGTCGTCATGAAGCGGAGCGCAGGCTTGGCAGCAGCGGTGGTGGGCCGAGAATGGCNGCAGCGATCAGCGCTTTGTGCGCTCCTGTCCAACCATGACAGCAAGCGCCGAACCCACCTGGAAACGCTGGCTCGATCGGCTGCTGATGCTGAATGTTCTGGTCGTTCTTCTCGGCGCAGGGTTCTTTGCTGTGGCCGTCCTCAGCCAGAGCCAAGGCCGCAATGGGCCCATGGATCTGTTTCAACAGCTGTGGCAGCCGCTGTTCACTCCTGCCATCAGCCTGTTGATCATGGCAGCGCTCACCAGTGGAATCCTCAGCTGGTGGCAGCGTCGAGTGCTGAAGCCAGGGTCGGGTAACGGAAGCTGAATCCGATCGACTCCAANCGCTCTGAACAGACCTGCTGACCCTCGAGCACCACTTTGGCTCCATCCCCTAGCAGTACATGCAGCACGGGCCCTGGNACAGGCAAAAGACTTGGGCGGCCGAGGCTACGGCCGAGCTGCTTCGAAAAGGCCGCCATCGACACAGGCTCTGGGGCAACAGCATTGATCACACCATTCAGGGATTGATCCTCTAGAGCTTGAGCAATCAGGGCACAAAGATCAGTTCGGTGAATCCAGCTCATCCACTGCTGNCCACTGCCGATCGGACCGCCGAAGCCGGTNCGGAACACCGGAAGCATCTTGCCNAAGGCACCTCCATCGGCTGCCAGCACGATCCCGATGCGCACCTTGACCAATCGCGTGCCAGCAGGAACCGCGGCTGCGGCTGCTTCCCAGCGCTGGCAGAGCGAGGCCAAAAAATCTGTTCCAGAGGGACTCGTCTCGACGTAGCGAGCCGTGGTGCTTGTTCCGTAAAAGCCGATCGCGGAGGCATTCACCAAAACCCCCGGAGGTGTCGGCAACNCTCCCATCGCCTCAACCAGTAAACGCGTGGTCTCCAGTCGACTGGCCTCCAAAACACGGAGATGGGTTGGAGACCAGCGCTTTTCGGCAATCGGCTCCCCCGCCAGGTTCACCACCCCATCGGCCTGCTTCAGGGCGTCAAGCAGTTCAGCGTCCTGCCAACTCGTCGTACTCGCTGGATCAAGCTGCAACCAGGTGAGTGCACCGGATGCCCGCTCAGCGTCATATCCCCGCGCCAAGCGACGGCTCACCACGGTGAGTTGATGACCTGCTTGCAGCAAGAGAGGCAGCAGCTCCCGACCGACAAAGCCAGTGCAGCCGAGCAACAGCAGACGCATCGCAGAACAGGAATCGCGCGGAGAGGCTAAGTGGCTTGCNGTCGCGAGCGCTTTGGAACNGCAACGAGCGAGGCAATCTGAACNGATCTAATCTCCGTNGATCGATCGGATCTCAATGCTGCTGAGCCGCCTTCCGGAGATCACCTTTCATACCCGCGTTAGGGATGCATCGATCCCTGGGGACAACCCCTTCCGCTGGCAGGACAAAACCACAACCGAAATCTTCGCTGGACAACGCAGCATCCTGTTCTCTCTGCCGGCAGCCTTTTCACCCACCTGCACCGATCGGCACGTTCCGCGTTACGAGGACCTCGCCAATCAGTTCAAGGCTCTTGGCATTGATCAAATTGTTTGCGTTGCCGTGAACGACGCCTTTGTGATGTTCCAGTGGGGGAAAAAAGTTGGTGTCAACCAGATCCATCTACTTCCCGACGGAAACGCCGAATTCACACGGCGGATGGGCATGTTGATCGACCGTTCTGCCCTGGGCATGGGGATGCGGTCCTGGCGCTACTCCCTGCTCCTCAATGGCGTCGAGATTGAGACAGCCTTTNTTGAAGAAGGCATTGATGCNCCCAACCCAGAGGACCCCCTCAAGGTGTCAGATGCCGACACGATGTTGAAGCACCTTCAATCGCTGTCTTGAGTTGATGTCAGCGGTGGTTATCACCCGCTGAACGCGTTGATATCAATGTTGTGCAACTAGCAGCCGTGATGCTGCAACGCTGCTATCACGACACGAGTAGNAACGCGAGCTTCCGTTCCGATGGCTTCTTTCCGGACATCCCGCCGCAACGTCCTCATCGGTGGAGCGGCCGCAGTCGCGAGCCAATCTTTACTCTCGGCCTTTGGTAAAGGCTCAAAAGCNAGCGCCCAAGAAAAGCATGGTGGCGGCGGTCACGGCCGCAAGTACAAGGTTCAGGCCGTCGTGATCGGCAGCGGCTTCGGGGGATCGATCGCAGCCCATCGATTGGGCGAAAAAGGTGTCGAAACCCTGGTGTTGGAACGGGGGCGACGGTGGACCACAGGGCCGAGTCAGGACACGTTTTGCACCAACGAAAAGCCCGATGGCCGTGCTGGCTGGCTAACCGATAAAGCACCGATCTTCAAACCAGTGAAGATCGAGAAAGANACCGGGATGATCGAGACCCTCACCGAAGACGGCATCACCGTCTGGGCCTCCTGCGGTGTTGGCGGTGGATCTCTCGTTTACAACAGCGTTCTTCTGCAGCCCTCTGAAAAGAACTTCAAACGCACCTTCCCCAAGGAGGTGAGCTANGACGAAATGGATAAGGAGTACTACCCGCGGGTNGTCGAACTCATGGAAGCGGGCCCAATCCCCGACGACGTTCTCAATAGTCCCTACTACCAAAACGCTCGGATGGCCAACGCGCTGATTCAGGCGGCTGGTGTGCCATCGAAACGGCTGAATGTGGGCACCAATTGGCACGTTGTTCGAAAAGAGATCAACGGCAGCCTCAAGCCAAGTGCCATTTCAGGTGAGATTTGGTACGGCGCGAACAGCGGCTACAAAAACAGTCTCGACAAGAATTACCTCAAATANGCCGAGCAAAGCGGTCACGTCAGCGTCGAAGACCACGCCAATGTCACTGAGATCGCGGAAGACGGTGATGGATTTNTCGTCACCTACAACAAGATCGATTCCAAGGGCAATGTTCTCGCCACCTACCGAGTGAAGACNGACAANGTCTTNCTCGGGGCTGGATCCATGGGGACGACGTCGTTGCTGATGCGTGCCAAGCACAAACGCACACTTCCCAAGCTCAACAACGAGATCGGACAACATTGGGGAAACAATGGTGACACCTTCGCCGTCTTTGCAGCCGGGGAAGACACCAACTACAAACAGGGAGGGCCAGCGCACTTCCTCGGTGCGGACTATGAGGAAAACCCCTATGGCCCGCAATCCATGATTGCCTTCCCGATGTGGGTGTCGCCAAAAGATTCGATCACCTTCCTCGGCATGTCGATCCCCAACCAGAGTGGCTACTGGGATTACGACGAAAAAGCGGGCAAAGCTGTCCTGCACTGGGATGGCAACAGCCAGGCCATGAAGGATTTAGTGGCCGGCATGGAGCACACCTGCGCCAAATTTGATGCCATCCGGGATGCCAATCCCGTGACCAGAAATGCTGTTCCTGCTGCCATGCGCAAGACCAAGGCCGATGCCTCGGCCACTGCCCATCCCTGCGGTGGTGCCGTGATGGGCAAAGCCTGCGATCTCTACGGGCGAGTGAAGGGCTACAAGGGCCTCTACGTCACCGATGCTGCCTTTATCCCCCTNTGCACCGCAGCAACGAACCCNGCCCTNACCATCGCTGCCTTNGCGGAGCGNTCGATGGATCATGTGATCCGTCATGACTTCTGATCCCCTGGAGGGAGTCCAGGTGGGCCTAACTTGAGCAGGCCGTTCCNAAGCATCAATGGCTGATCAAGACGCCGCGGCTCCGGCCAAAGCCAAGCCAGCAGGCCTTCGCAAGGGGGCCCTGGTCAGGGTGAACCGCAAGGCCTACATCGCCAGTCTGGAAGCGTCTGCCAGCGATCCCACGCCGCCCGATTACATCTTTACCGGACCCGGTGAGCTCTTGATCGTGAAGGGCGAGTACGGCCAAGTGCGTTGGAACCGACCGGTCCCAGACGTATGGCTANGGATGGATCAACTCGAAGCCTGCTCCTGAGCGGAGGGAGTCAGAGCAGCTTCCACACGCTCCACGGCCGCTGGTACCGACTNCAGAGCGGACGGTAGTCGCCAGATCGCTCCCCCCAGNACACCACTTAGATCACCAAGCGCAACCAACAGGGTGTCGGGTGTGCGGGCCTGGGCCGCATNCGCAACAGCGGAGGCCGCCCATGGGTTCCAGCCAGCCAACAACACAACACTCCGATAGGCCGCAGGCCATGGACTGGTTGGAGCCAAACGCTCGAGTGCAGCAAACTGNACGGCGGCTTCATTGGATCGATTCGCCAGCACCGCCAAGAGAGCCAACGTCCAGCGTGCCGATGCATCATCAGGATTCAGGCTGAGCCGAGCTAAGGCTTGTTGCTGTACGGGCTCCCGATAGCTGAAATGGCCCTCGAGCATGTGCTCTAAGCCCACTGCAGCAAAGACCGGGTCCAGTCCAGCAGGACCATTGGCCATGCCTTCAGCCAGTTGTTCGAATTGGCTCGCAAACGGTGGCGTTGTGACCGGATGATCAAGGCGACGGCGCCAGAGGGAGTAACTCCCCCCGCGCGGTCGCTCCAACTGGATCACCTGCTCGAAGACTCCACTGCGTCGAACAGCACGATCGAGTTTGTGGGCAGCTTTGCGGACCGAGCCCTGATGGCCCTCCGCTAAGAGAACCCACTCCGCTCGTTCCAGCACAGGCNTCACATGTTGACGACTACCACCCAGCTGACGGCCCACCAGCTGCCCGCCCTGGCGACGGCCGTAAAAGCTGACGTTGTGCTGGTTGAGATCCGACGTACTTGGAACCACAATCACAGTCCGTTTCGCAACCGCAGGGTCGCCTCCACCTGCCGCCTGAACGAGAGCCTCCACGGGACCAACTGGACGACTCTTAAGCCGGGTCAGCTGTTGAGACCAACCAGCTGGCAGCGACGCCAAGGAACCCACCACCAACAGAGGAACCGCTGAGATCGGCCGACGTTGTTGCAACCAAAGCCCCCATTGCCACCAGCCACGGGTCAGGAGAAGCACCAACATCGGAAGCAACGGTGCGATGTAGCGATCGCCCTTGTTTGGACTCAACGTGGTGAGCACCCAAGCGCTGATGAGATTGATCAGCAACCAACGCCAAGCCCACGGCTGATCCTGTGAAGTCTTGGACTCACGACGCTGCAGCCAGCAGAGCAAGAGACCCGACACGCCGATGGCCAGCAAAATGGCGCCGAGCTGTTCAGGNAACAANCGCAAATACCAGATCCAGCTCTCAACGCTGANCACCCCTGGATCGCCTTCCCGAGCCGCCGACTCGAAGACNGCCCGGTTGGTGCCGCCCAAACTTGTAATCCAGTTGTGTCGAAGCCAAGGACCGATCAGTAGCCCACCAAGAGCGGGGAGTAGCACCAGCTGTTGGTGGCGTTTGCCACCACAGCGGAGGGCAATCCACAACGCCCAGAACCCCGCCGGAGTGAGCACCAATAAGGCACTTTGCTTGACCAACACCGCCGCCAAAGCCGCCAACGTGGCGAACCAGGCCTGATGCCAACGACCGCCATGATCAGGATCACACCAGACATCAAGGCGCCAGAGGGCAAGGGTGCAGCAGGCTGCCAAGGGCATTTCCAACACGTAATCCGTGCGGAGCTCGAGTAATGCCGGTGCCAGAGCGGTCAGCCCGCACGCCAGCAAGGCAAAACCACGGCCATGCAAACGCTGCCCCCAACCGGCCACTGAACAGAGCAAGACGCCATGCCAAATACTGAGGCTCCAGGCAGCTTCAGCAGGCTGATCACCGGCCATCGCCATCACGGTGCCATTCACCAACGAGGCCAGTGGTGGAATTTTTGGAGAGAGGTCCAGCAAGTTGTTCCATCCCTGCCAAGCCCCACCAGGAAGCAAACCCAAAGCACGACCGTGGTCGAGGGCGCTGTTGAGATAGTCGGCCTGATCCCAGGCCGGCACGCCGACCTGAAGCGACCACCAGCACCGATCAACGATGGTGGCCACACACCAGATGCAGGCCAACCAACACCAGAACTGCCAGCGCTTCATCACACGATCTCCCTTCATCACACAATCTCCAACCGACGACGTTCGTCTTGCAGTCGCTTGCGACGCTGCTTGGCTTCGCGGAGCATCTCCCGACCGTCGTGCAAATAGTTATCGACGTATCCCATCGTGTAACGCTCGAGTTCCTTCAACGCGTCGTCCACTTCAGACAGACAGTGGTAGACGCTGAGGCCAAACCCCCTCGCGGAATGCGGTGTCGGAAGAGATTGAAAAAGGGATGTCACCCGTTCCATCTTTTGCATGCTGCGCTCGAGATAGGCACAGAACTCGCCCATCAAATCGTCGTCATAGGGGTCAGCCGATAGGGCCTTGAACTGAGCTGGGAATGGATTGATCACTTCCCCCAGAAGCCGGTCGATCGGGGCGTAGACCCGCTGAAGCCACGTTGCCAAAGCCGCGTCCTCAGCCACGGCCCGTCCGTGGGCACGATTGGCCCGACGCTGAGTTCCGACACCATGATCAACCGATGCATTGACCGGTCGCCGGGTTCGGTCAAACGCTTCGCGACGTTCTCGATCACCCAGCACTTCCCATGCGGCATTTAAGGCCAGGATCCGCTCGTCATCACCTCCTGCATCGGGATGATGCTGTTTGACCAGTTGGCGATAGGCCGACTTGATCTCAGCAGTGGTGGCCTGGCTGGTAACGCCAAGAACGGCATAGGGATCGTTCATGACTTCAGCGCAGCGCACCCATCGTCATAGCTTCGCTTCAAAGGTGTCCATCACGACGGGGCAACAAGGATCCCGCTGAGCTGAACATCGGTGTGGAGAGATAACGCTCACCGGTGCTGGCCAGCATCACCACCATTCGTTTGCCAGCCATCTCTGCTGAAGATCCGACCCGCAGAGCAGCTGCTACGGCAGCACCACTGCTGATCCCGCAAAGAAGACCCTCCTCCCGAGCTAGACGACGCCCCATCGCCATGGCATCTTCATCCTCTACAGGGATGATCAAATCAATTTGGTTTTGATCCAGCACAGCGGGAATAAAACCGGCGCCGATGCCTTGGATGCGATGGGCCCCAGCAGATCCACCGGAGAGCACCGGACTAGCGGCCGGCTCCACCGCCACCACCTGGAGCTTGGGATTGCGCTGACGCAGAACATTGGCGCACCCGGTGATGGTGCCGCCCGTGCCGACGCCAGCGACGAGCACATCGATCCGCCCCTCGCAGTCGCTCCAAATTTCCTCAGCCGTGGTGCGTTCATGCACCGCTGGATTGGCCGGGTTATCAAACTGCTGCAACAGATAAGCCCCAGGGATCTCTGCAACGAGTTCTCGGGCCAAAGCGATGGCACCGGCCATCCCCTCCGAGCCGTCGGTGAGTTGCAACTCAGCGCCATAGGCCCGCAACATCGCCCGACGCTCCGTGCTCATCGTGTCTGGCATGGTCAGGATCAGGCGATACCCACGCGCAGCAGCCACCATCGCCAAAGCGATCCCTGTGTTGCCGCTGGTGGGCTCCACCAGCACGGTGCGGCCTGGGGTGATCGTTCCCGCCTGCTCCGCCTCCAGCACCATGGCACTGGCGACCCTGTCCTTCACCGACGCCGATGGGTTGAAACTCTCCAGCTTGGCCAGAAGTTCAGCCTGGCAACCGTCCTGCTGTGGTAGCCGATTGAGCCTGACCAGCGGAGTGGCGCCGATCAGATCCGTGATGTCCTGAGCAATGGCCATACCTGCAGCCTGCCAAACCCAGCGCAGAAAAAAAGCCCCCATCGGGGCTGCATGCATGAGGCCAGCCGAGAGGGGTGGTCTTGCCATCAACCAATAAAAAACCCATCGCCGAAGCGATGGGTCGTTGTCTCAAGACTTGATTTGGTTGGTCTCCGACGAATCAGAGACGGCCAGATCAGAACTTGAAGGTGGTCTTGACGAGGCCACTGAGGGCGTTCAAACCATCGGAATCCTGCGCAGCAAAAGGCTTGCTGAGGTAGTGGATTGCCGGAGTGACGGTGATGTTGTCGGTGACCTGGAACTTGTAGAAGAACTCCCACGCATAACCAGCACCATCGACGTCATCACTGACATCACCCTTCGTATCCAAATCGGTCACGAAGGTGGGCTGACCAACAGCCATACCGAAGGAGTTGCCGTCCATGAAGACGTCATCCCATTCAAGACCCACATACCAGGACTGAGTGGTGGCGCTTTCAATTCCAGCAATATTGCTGTTAGGGATATCGGTCAGACCCCAGCCAGCACTGATGGAAGGAATCCAGCCGGACTCTTCTGGAGTCCACCAAGCGCTGATGCCGTAGCTATATGTATTGCCGGATGCAGACAAAATAACAGCTTCAGGCGTTCCATTACCGGAGTAAAGAGCACCACCGTCTTCAGCACCAGATGCATAAGTGAATGCACCAGCGATACCCCAATTCTCAGGTGCATAAGCAATCTGAGTAGTAGCGCTAGTACCAGCTGCATCAGTCATGATGCCGCCAGCATTGGGGTTGCTGGAGTTTGCGTCTTGAGACAGGTAGCTAGTGGAGATGCTGAAAGCATCAGATTTCCAATAAATACCAGCACCACCACCCAAGGCCAGATTGTATGCACCAGGTGCACCGGCATAGGTGAAGAAGTCCATGGTCATGTCAGACGGATAGGCGCTAGGCCACACCGGCAACATGTTGTCCATACGGACGCGAGGACCAGCAATAACGGTGATCTCGTCACCAACTGGGAACTTGTAAAACAGGCGGTCAACTACAACAGTGTTTCCGGTGTTGACGCCGTACTCCTGACCGAACAGACCCACGCCGTTGCCGCCGTAGATATTGTCCATGTTGCCCGAACGAAGTCGGGTAACCAGCATGTCTTCGCCAGTGAAGCTGGTCTCTAGAGCCAGACGGAGGTCATAGCTGAAGGAGGTACCACCATTGGTAGCGGCTTGACCTTTGCTTCCCTGACCGTGGTACTTGGCAGCACCAAACGCCCAATGGGTCGTGCCCTTGAGCTTGGTGGTGGTGGAGAACTGAGTGGCTTCCAGTTCGCCAACGCGAGCTTCCAAGCCGTCNACNCGACCGCGCAGGATGGCCAGTTCGGTTTCGAATTCTNTGATCAGACGACGCAGNTCGTCGGTGACCTCAGTNACGCGGTCGAGGCAAGCGTTCAGAAGCGCTGCGGCCTCNTAACGGGTCATCGCCCGGTTGCCACGGAAGGTGCCGTTGGGGTAACCGGCNACGCAGCCGTACTGCTCAACCAGGTTGCTCAGAGCCTGATAAGCCCAGTCGGTTGGGTAAACGTCAGAGAATTGGGTGACGCTGGTGACCTGCTCTTCAGCGGCGTAGTCAGAGACGCCGGCGATGTTCAGATCAGCGGCCTGAGCCACAGGAGCCAACAGGCCCAGGGCAGCAGGAGCCACCAGCAGTTGCTGGAAAAGCTTCATGGGATTCCTCACACAGAAAGGGGGCGCGACAGCGCCACGGAGATCCAAAAGGATCGAACCCATNATGGATGCTTCTTGGCTCACGGCTTGCTGCATCAATTGCAACCATGCGTGTTTGTTGCACTCGTCGATGTATCAATTGATCGCATGCGCTTGCGATGGGCAAATAACGCCTTCCTATGTGCCTTTTGATTGGCCTTTGATGGGATCGTTTGGCAACGCTCGCCGTAAGGTGTTGCTAAGACCGTTGGCTGCTGAACCAATGCCTGCATCCGAGGCGCGAATGCTTTGCAGTGTTTCGAAAAAAGGTGGATGTAAGAAGAAGAAGTGCTCGAAGTGGAAAGGTGGATCTTGCAGATGTGGCCGCGATTAATCAGTTTCTTTTCCGATAGGAATGATTAGTTCTTTTCTCATTTCGTCGATTGCTATCTGTTCAGACCGTTTGAGTCCACCAATGCTTCGGCTAACCGTTGAACGCGTTGCTCCGATTATTTCTGCGATGCGCGCATGAGGAAGTAAGAATTCCAACAAATATCCGTCAATGGCTCTCTTACCAAGCCTTTGACATAGCAATTCAAACAACCGCATCAAACGCTCTTCAGTTTTGATTGGGTGTCTGACCCAATGAAGTTGGAGAATCCAATCGCTGAGGAAATCCTTTTCCTGGTTAGCCCCTACTTGTTGGTAATCGATCCAAAAGCTTGCTTCTGACATGGCTTCAATTTGTAAATTGAATCCCTCAGGGTGNTGAAATGCGCCTTGTTCATATTTTGACGACATTGCGAGTGTGATCTCCTCGCTCCGCTCTGTTGGTGTGCTGCTAATCCTTAAAATTCCTGATTGCACGTTGATCCTCATCGAAATACCATCACTCGGTTTCGATAAGGTCAGAATCTGTGCAGCCTGTAAAACCACTGGCCGACCACGNTGGACCCTTGACGTGACTGCTGTGTTCATTGCGCTAAATGCATGTTGCATTTGATACATGAGCATGTTCTTCGCGCGAATTTTTTTAGGCTGATGCGTGTATATAAACAGTAAATCTTCAAGTGGTTCTAGGAGCTATTGCACTGATGTTTATATCACGGCTTGCGTTCATCTCGCTTTTTTTAATGGTTGGTTTTTCTTACGCTGCCGTCAGGTTTTCCTTTTCGTCTGATCCTTGTCAGACATTGTTTCCTCAATTGTCATCCAAAGCGTTTTGCGGGGATTGACTTCCATCANCATCTCCATATGCTCCTCAGTCATTGCCTGCGCGTCATCGTGATCACCCGCCAATGAATGAAGTGCAATTCTGTCCATACACCAATCNCGTATATCAGTTAGCGCAATTTGCTTTCTAAGATCTGTTTTGTTGTTGTTCATTGATCTTTTATTTGTNTTCGGATCCTCTCGTAACTTTTGATTTTTTCTAGAGTCGTTTTGACAATTCAGCGTAATAGTTGATACCTCGATGTCGAGTTACTGTGGTTTTGTCCGTTTTGCTACCCCGCCTCGCGTCAAGTTTTCTTAATATTCGTACATCTTGGCTTGTTTAGCAGTGTCCTTGCCACTCCATCAGCAGTTTGAAAAGCAGCAAATGGCCAGCGCTATCGCCTCTGCAACTGATCTCGATGAGCTCAAAGGCTTCGCGGTTCAGCTGCTCGAGCTCTATTACAGACAACGTGAAACAGCGGGGCAAGTTGCTCATGGAAAGGTCGCTTAAGGCCCCGATGCGTCGTTTCGGTTGGTTATTTGACGGGCGGCTTTGGGAGCCCGATGGAGTTTGGTCACTTTGACNTCGCTGTTCTTNGCAAGCGGTGTGTCGATGCTATTCACCCCACCTTTAGTGAGCTTTCGTGAAGTCTTGCCAATGTCATTTGCGCTGGTGGCTGAATGATCGCCGGCAATGCTGGGTGGCCAAGGTTTTTTCTAGCAGCTGAAGCCCTTGCATTTGGAGTTTTCAACTCGGTGCGATGGCTCAATCAACGTTTTTTCTCGTTTGTTTTTATGAGTCTGTCCTGTCAGACCTTCTTGGTTTCGCTATCGATAGATGGATATGTCTGATCGAGATGCTGTTGAAGACTGTGTTTTTGGTTGTTGGAATTNATCTGATTAGTGCGCTTCTCGCCAAAACAATTTCTCGTCAAAAGGCCAGAAGCAGTCGCAATTGGTTTTTGGCTGGATTGTTCTTTGGTCCTCTTGGTCTAATTGCTGCTGCGGGTCTAACTGACCGTCATCAAATTGTGTATCTCCGTTATTTAGCTGAATCNCATGGTTATGAAGCGCGTCATGGCTGCTCAGGNCAATCTGGNAACGAGCANTTAGCTGCAGCGAACGAATCGCACAATGCTTCGGGTTAATCCTTTTTCCGGCCAGTTCGGCATCACTCTCCAAGGGGTATTGACCTTGAGTTCATTCCCATTGATGCAGAAATAACGTGTTTGTTCCGTACCGACCCATTCTGGATTCCAGGCGACATCCACCTTTGTGATCCAGCGATCATTTTCTAGTCGGTAGGTTCCTGTGTAGGCGATCATACTTTGCAGCAACTGCGCTTTCTCTTCGATTGACATTGCCGGACTTCGTCCTTCGGCGCAGAGTGTGAACGACAGTCGCCCTTGGGGGGTAAAAATCACATAGCCCGATGGACGGCTCCCCATGGGTTGAAATTGTTGACCAGTCGCTTTAACTTCCACTCCATAGGTTAGTAATTGCCAAGCACCATGAATTGGCCTGTCCGTGCTTTGTTCATTTAGCGCTTTTGGATTCAATCCCTCATGAGTAAGAACTGACGTTGATAACCTTACCAATCACATCACAATGCATGGCTCGCCAGCTGTTGTAAGCGTTACGAGGAACAGCTGTAATGCGAAACNCCACCGGCATTAAAGAACTCACGTGGTTTGAGTTGGTCATAACGCTTGGTCTCTGGGTTCGTTGGTGCAACGTATGGCTGTTGAAAGACGTGTTGGAGATCTTGGACCAGTTGGTGATCGCCCCGTTCTGCTTTCTGATAAGCCGGTGCAATCAGCCATTCCCGCCATGTGATAGCTGGGTTAACACGTTTCATTCCGAGCCCTGCTGTTTTGAGGTTTCCCTCTTCCTGCAAACGTTGCCGCCATCTCTGAAGCCAAGTGTTCCACTTGGTTTTCAGGTCTTCACTCAGCGGTCGATAAAAACCACCATCTAACTGATCGACAAGGTTTGGTGTCCCTGTTAGGAGTCGGAACACTTTGGTGTAATCGGCGAGGGATGCTGCCATCAGCTGCAGTAGGTCTTGCACCAAGTTGTNGTCGTAGGCGACCAGTCCGAGTTTTCTCGCCCACATCGTTTGCAACTGTTCTTGCATNGCTGCAGGAAACGCATCTCGACATTGGTCAAGCGCTTCNGTGGCTTCGCGGTCGTCGATGANAAGTTCNCGCAGAGCGCTCCAGAACATTCGGAAGTTGGCTTCTGCAGCGTTCGGTTGGTTGAAGAAGCAGAAGTGCTGCCCCCCGCCGGTCCATGGTTGAAAACGTGGATCGAACAATTCACAGAAGCCAAAGGGGCCGTAATCCAANGTGAACCCGCCGGCTGCACAGTTATCGCTGTTGAAGTTTCCTTGGCAGTAGCCAACGCGCATCCAGTTGGCGACCAGTGCCGTAAGCCGGTCTTTAAACAGCCGCGCTAATTCGACTACCTGCAGATTGAATGGCATCGAGGCATCAATGGCATTGCGGTAATTGCGATCGATCAAGTGCTGCACAATCAGTTTCAGCTCGAGCTGTGCATCAGGGTGAGCGTTCGCACGAACGCGTCTCGCGAATAATTCGATCTGACCGACACGAATGAATGAGGGTGCAACTCGTGTGCTGATCGCGGCTGAATTGTTGACCATCACATCCGGCTCAAATGATCTTGACTCGTCGGAATACCAGGGACGTCGAACCGTCTCTTGGTGAGACGCGTACAGCGTCAGCGAACGGGATGTGGGAACGCCCAGGGCATGCATCAACTCCTGGGCTAAAAATTCGCGCACGCTCGATCGCAACACGGCTCGACCATCAGCACCGCGGCAATAGGGAGTTGGCCCTCCTCCCTTGAGCTGCATCTCCCATCGTTGACCTTCGAAGACACCTTCGAAAATCGACATGGCTCGTCCNTCGCCGTAGCCATTGCCCGTACCGAAGGGGCATTGCTGCGTGTATTCGGTGCCGTAAATGGACAGGGCGTATCCCGTTGCCCAGCCCCACGGTCTCATTGGAGGTGTTGCAATGCTGCTGTCACCCGAAAACAGCCGACGAAAATCTGGGTCGTGGGCGAGGGCCTCATCCAACCCGAGTTCTGTGAACAGAGTGCTGCTGTGAGCAACGTATCTCGGTTCAGGGATTGGAGTCGGCGTCACCGGCACCCAGTGTCCTGAAAACACTGGGCGTGGCCGATGGTCGTTGCCATCACTAGTGGCTTCTGGATCTGGACGCAAAGCATCCAACAGTGAGTAACTCACCCGTTGCGTGAACTCGTGGAACGTTGCAGTGCTCGGCACGGGTTGCCCGAAAGCTGACGTCATCATCGGCTTTCGATGAGGTCACTGTTGGCTTTCGTNGTCAGACCCGGCTGTAACCGAGTTTGCTTTCGAAGATCTTGAGGGGCAAACCGAAGGATTCCATCANGGCGCGGCATTCCGTTCCCACCGAGCCATACACCTCAATGCTGAAGCCATCGCCAAGCTCAGCATGCTTTTGCAGATAGTCCTGTACAGGTGGATTGGCGACGTGTGCCATGAATGCGGCGTCGTTGGCGTACACCTCAGACCACACAAACGTCTGCTGATCGTCTGGGTCTTGATCGAAGGTGTGATGGAGCATCCCTGGCTCGCTGGCCTGCACTGCGGCATCGGTCGCCTGTGCGAGCTCCATATAGCGCTCGATGCACTCGGCTTTGACGTGGATTCGTGCCAACAGCAAGAAGGGTGTGGTGTGATCGAATGTGGTCATCTTTGAATGAGACGTCTGACTCTGTGCGTCTTTTAAAGCAGGTCATGACGCTTGATCAACGTCACACTGCGGGAGTCGGTCNCNCTTGAAGCTTGATGATGAAACGTCTACTGTCCGCAGCTGCAGCAACAGCAATCCTTTCTCTAGCGGTTGACGTCACGAGCCGTTCTACCCCTCGGGCCAGTGCTCAACCTTCTCCTGGGGTTGTGATTCAAAAGGTGTTCAGCGGGACAAAGACGTTGAATGGGTCCACCCTGACCTATCCAGAGGGAACACCGGAATTACGCCTGTTCCGTGTCGAGATTCCTGCTGGCGGAAAAATTCCTTTGCATACACATCCGGCACCGTTGCTTGTGCATGTTCAAGAGACCAACTCAGGTGATCTCTTCAACACTCGCGTGCAAGAAGACGGTTCTGAAGTGAGCAGTGTCTTCAAGCCAGGCCAGGCATTTATTGAGGGTACGTCTGAACCTCATTACGTTGAAAACAAAGGCACATCATCCACAGTTCTTTGGGTTGTGGTGGCATCGGTCGAAGGCTTGCCAACAACACAGTGGGTCAAGACAACAACTCAACGCAAATGACTACTTGTTAAGACCTGAGCCATTTCATTCGTAGCGCGGAGATACGAATGACCTCAAAACAATCGAAAGTTATGCACGAGTGGATACAAATCCGCTTGCCATTCATCGTGTCTGGACCATTTTTTTGGAGTCTCTCTCTACTCCGTTCCATGCCTGCCTGTACCTATCGAGGTGTTCGTTACGACACACCAGCTCGTTTGTCGAAAGAGCTGGTGCTCCGTTACGAGCGGAAACTTTATGCAGAACGGCTCGATGAGGCTTCAAGGGATGTTGAACGTACCTACCGCGGCATTCGTTATTGAATGTGTTGCTCTGCTGGGAGGGCTTAATCCAACTCCCAGCATTCAGTGCCATTACTGGTCAGCAGACAGACCGTATGGAACTCTCTGCTGATCACCCTGTAGGTGTGGCCGTCGGCATCACTTTTAGCTCTTGCATGCCAAAACGCATTGTCTTGATTTTCATGCTCTGCTGTGTGGCACCAGCCGTTTTCAGTGAGCTCTTCGATTTTGAACATTGCAGTCGCGCTGCGGATGTCAACACGCTGAACGATTTTTTGCTGCGTTTCTCGAATCCTCTGAAAGGTGTCGTAATTGGTTCATTTTGATTAAGCGGCATCCCACGTTCTTGTGTTGAGATTGGAACGTCGAACCCGCCTGAGCTGTCTTGGTTGCTGCATTTTTTTTTCGCTTTCAACCTGCTGATTAGGGACGTCAAGAGCATGGATCTCGACAACGGTTTGGCCGCCCGGTTCAAAGCTCACTGTCCGAAACCGTTCCATTGCTCTTTGCAAAAGTGATGTCTATTCATGTTGCGGCGCTGTCAAGGGACAGCTCATGCATCACACTGAACTGGCACCACGGTCCGAGGACCAAACGAGAACACTCAACAACGAAATCGCCGAGCTTCAGAGCAGGGTTGCCTTTCCTCAACATTGGACCCCAGGAGAACATCAGCAGAATTTGAACCGTCTGCATCAGCTAGAGCTTCAAAAGCGCCAAACGCAGCAAGAGCAACAACAGCAATAAGTCGGCTATGCCGCTCAAGCATGACGTTGAGTCGGTGAGCGTTGATACTAATTTTTGTCATTCTGTGATTATTTGAAGATATCGATTGGCGTTTCTCGTTAGCCGCTTTTCGTGATCTTNAAGTTTGGATACTATTCAACAAAGTATTTGATGCGATGAGGCGTCATAAGACCAATCCTGGCTCTTTGTCAGCACTTTCAAATGAGTTGTATGCAGAGCTCTGCTACNAACATGACGACCAGCAGCGTCGTCGCTCGGGGCGTTTGTTAGATCTTTTGTCGGAATGGACTGAAGTCGTCGGTCAGAAATAGACGTTGTTTCAGCAGATTGGTTCTGCCTCCACTGTGATGGTTAGGTGCCCGTNACTGTCCCGTTGAAGCTCATAAACCAGCGCCTGTAGCTCGCCGCGCAGATGCTCCAAGGCAGCAATTTCTTGCCGACTCGGATGATTCATCGTTGACGAGACAAGCCGCAAACCCAAGCCGGCTGTACCAAGCAATCCCAGCGGACCCATTGCCACCGTCAGGCCNGGTACCAGCATCAACGCCAGGGCCAAGACAACGGAGACCGGCATGGCTCCCGCGGCCATTAGTCCACTTGTTTTGAGAATGTCCAACAACAACGTTCTTCGCTCGTCATGGTTGCCATTGATGAGCTCATCTCGGTGAATCAGCAGTTGATCGACTGCTGTGATGGCGGCGGCGGTGACACTTGCTTCGATCGCGTTGCCAAGGGTGCGCTGCCAGAACTCTGGTGTTCGCGCGGCTGCAAGGAGTCCATCGCGATGGTTGTCTGCACTTGTGCGGAATTGTTCAAGCCACGATGCGTTGGTGGTTCCGAGGTTGGTGTTGGCCGAGCCGTCTTCCCAAAGACTTTTCGCCGTCGACCAGCGTTTCCCAAGGGCATCGCCACCGTTCAGGAAGGCGTCGACCGCGGTGGTTCCCATTTGGCTCAGTTCGCCGGGCAGCTTGCTGAGAAGGTCTGCTGCACTGACTCCATGCGTGCTTGATGCCGCGCTGATTCGGCCAATCAACTGTGGATCAACACTGAAGTTGCCGAGTGCACTCAGTGATGCGCTGATGGCACCTCCGGCGATCGCGATGATGTGACCTGTGCGGTCTATTCCCGCACGTGCGTTGTTAAACACGAACCTTTGGGCTGCAACACCTGATTGTTTGATCGCAGATCGATCAGGCATGGCATCCACCCCAGATGACCAAGTCTGACTCAGGGCAGACGAGAACACAGGTCGTTGAATTCGATCAGTGCTGGTTTTGGCGTCTTATCTCGACAAACAAAAAGAAACCCCCGCCGAAGGCAGGGGTTTCGAAACGCTTCTCGGGAGTGTGTCCTTGTTTCCACCCCGTGAGGCGTTTTTCCTCACAAATCAAAAATAACTCGATGAGAGCCCNTTGTCAGTGTTGCGGCTGCTCAACTGGCCCTGGCCCAGAGCTTGGCAGCTGGTCCTTCCAGTGGCGCTGGTTTGGAATGGTGAACAAGCCAGTGTCCACGAATTCAGCCAGCCTCTGGAGCCCAACCGACCTCTTGCTGCCATGTGGGTGCCCAGAGTTTGCAGCGTTTTTTGAGGTGATCACCCTGTTCCAAGCGTTGTTGTCGAAGATTGCAGGCAACAAACGTGTGGCAGTGACGGTCGACTCCGTAGGTGAAGTGCTGGCATGTCATGCACACCACCCCACCCTTCCATCCCTGTAGGTCTCGTTCGTCAACAAACGCCCAATCCTCCATANCCNATAAGCCAGTACACCTGTACTACTCCATTTGTCTGGTGACTGGCAAGGGTCGATTGCGATGGTTTGACGCCATAGCAGGGCCGCAGCAAGGCAGAGATGCGCAGTTGCGTCATGCTGCTCGCCGTGGCTAGTGATTTGGTGGGCNTGTGATGAGGCAATCGACCTTCCGGCGAGGGTCGATTTTTTTTTAGTTTGCGTCTCCGTTGGTGCAAGTCACGTTTCCTTGCTCGTTCAGCGATCCGCCGCCGCCTGGATCCACGCTAAGAGGTAGCTCTTAGTCAATCCGCCTTTCTACGGATGACTTTCGTATTGAAACGAGACATAACTGAACTGCAGGCTGCTTCGAGCCATGTAGAGCCTGCGTTGAGGGAGGGCGTTGGGAGACGTCCTCTTTACTCCTGAAAGAGGCAGGTCAGAACAGCAGAATCAGGCTTTCAGGCGATTGACCCTTCCCTGCCTACAAGCTCAGGCCAATCATCGAAAACTGATCTGCCACAACGAGCAGGGACGTATTGATCTGATGACAGCTGGCGCGTGAGCCGGATTAACACAAGACAATTAGATCGCCTTTTTGATGAAGCGTGTCGCGGTTTTTGCTCAGGGATGGCAATCCAATTGGAGCTGACATCAGTCCTGCAGGCTTGGATGTTTTTACTTACGAGGATGCGAAGGGCAGAGCTATCCATGCCTTGGCTTCTNTGAAATCTGAGAAAGAGCTCCTNAGCCGNATCCCCGCAAAGCTCTTGCCCCTTTACGTCCGCATGGAGATGTCAGCGGCCAAATCGATAGAGCGAAGTTCCCNGTGGTTAAACGCAGCCAGCTAACCGTCGTTGGGTGAAGACAACAGAATTAGAAGGANGTCTGATCCTCTTCAATCACTTATTTAAGACCTAATCGTGAGCAGGACTGCTTGTGGAAGGTTGTTGAGTGTGTTGCTCATCAGGTCGATCGACGTTGGTCGCTTCAATGCGGTCATGGATTTGAGACAACAGAACGGCCCTAATGGCTTCATTTTTCTTGCTCATTGCTCTTGGAATCAATCATCATCATGTGACTAATCTGTTCGGGTATAGGCAAGCTTCTAAAGGGTGTACAGAGTCTGCAATCTAATTCTAAATTTATTCTATGGGCTTGAATTTGTCTTGGTGTCNCTGGCTAGTTAAGCATTAATAGANTTTGTTGATTGCATCATGGNAAGTGGTCATGGAGTTGTCGAAGCACAATCCAATTCGGANATTTGCATCGGTTGTACTNNTTCTGCGCCCATGGGTGAGGGAGAACAATGGAGTAAAAAGGCATTTAAACGTTGGTTGAAACACGTTTCATCGCGCGATGTCGGCACAGTTATTGATTATTCGATAAGGCTNTCGTCCGACNCTCCNNNGNTGNTNGANACNCANGAAATACATTCTGGGCCTGATGGATTTATTTATTTCACTCAAGGNCTCCACGATCGCGTTGGTCGATTAAGCCCCGATGGACATGTNGCCTATTTTGANACGCCAGAGGATTCTTACCCNCACGGNATTCGCTTTGATCATGATGGTCGTCTTTACGCGACATTAGAGCATGCAGATGAAATTATTGAATTGGATCGGCGAACTGGAGAAATCCTGCAAACATTCTCGGTCGCCTTTGATGATCCTGAAGCTGAGGGTGTCGTCGGGCCACATGGTTTCGCAATCGATCAAGACAATCGCCTTTGGTACACCGGAAAATCCTCTGATGTGATTGGTCGTCTCGATCCGAAGACAGGCGAAGATCAGAAATTTATTCTTCCAACACGCGATAACTTTGCACCAAATCTAGACCATGATATTAAAGACAAAGCTGGGGCTAGTGGGCCCATTAATGTCGAGCTTGATAGCGATGGTAATGCTTGGTTCGTTTCGTTAGCTACAAGTCAGATTGGCAAAGTGAGTAAGGATGGTGTTCTGAGTGAATATGAGATTACTGGTTTAGATTCTGATGGAAATACTCGGCCAATTAATATTTTTCAGGGTCCAAAAGGTTTTATTTGGGTGACTGTTGAAGGGGATAATGATAAGGAAACGGATTCAAATGTAAACCAAACCAAAGGGGGTATTGCCCGGTTTGATCCTGAAACAGAGTCATTCATTGGTTATCAGCAATACCGTAGTAAGGGAGCTGGCGGTGCTGTTGGACAGGATGGTGAATCGGTGTGGTTTCAATATCAAGAAGATGCTCTGGTGCAACTCAAGATCAATGATGAGGGGCGCACATCACAAACAACATTTGACATTCCCAATATTGGTAAGCGCGTAATGCATCGGATCGCCCAAGGACCCGATGGAAGCATGTGGTTTACGAGCAATCAGGCGGATGCGATTAGCACGATTACAACCTCCACAAGCGGCTTGCCGGTTTACGGGTTCAAAACACAGGAGATGCAGTCGTCTTACTTGACTGCACTTCCGCAAGAACTCATCAAGCTTGATCTGAGTAACGATCAGCTCTCCAATCTGGATCCGCTGTTTCTGAGCTCTGTGAAAAACAAGCAATCGGTTGCCACACATCGGTTCAGCGATGCCCTTACGGGTGCAACCGTATGGAGTGTCGATCGCGACGAAGTCAAGGAATTCAAGGCATCGGATCGCTACAGCTTGGAAGGTCGAGATTTCCGGGTGTATCGCAACGCCAAAGTTGTTGATGGCCTTGTGCCGGTCTATGAATCCGATCACCTCCAGTCGGATGTGCGTGGTTGGAGTACCAATGCCGATGATTTCAGCAATGCCAGTCTTTTCTCCGAACCGTCGATCGCCTGGTATGCCAATCCCTACCCCCTAGGCGACATCTCCAGCTAATGCGACGTTGCGCTTCTATTGCGACGTGCAATTGAATCGTCAGCGACGGTTTGAGATGTCACATCACCGCCGGTTGATCTGTTGTTTTGCTTAGCGTTGACGACCTGCTAGCTGAGATGACTATTCCTTTCGGTGACCCGGAACCGAGTGACAGCATGCTCAGCAAATCGGTGTCGTCGACTCGTCTGCGGGCTTGGCTCAATACGCGTTTACGCCATTTGGCTTCTGCGCAACGCATTCAGGACGCAAGGGCCTTACGTAGTGAATTCTTGGTTGACTAAGTCACTATTCCGTACTGCGCGAACTTTGGCTGTCTAGATGGCGAACGACCTTCTCACTGAGAGAGATCATCCATCTCGTGTCGTCGTCGTGGGTGCTGGCTGGGCGGGCTGGGGCGCTGCGAAAGCTCTGTGCGAAGCGGGCGTTGATGTGACGTTGCTCGATGGGATGGACGATCCCACCGGCAGCACGCCTTGCACCACCGCCAGTGGTAAACCGTTCGAAGCGGGTACCCGTGGCTTTTGGAAGGACTACCCCAATATCAATGCGCTAACGGCTGAACTTGGTCTCTCAGATGTTTTCACCGAGTTCACCACGAGTGCGTTCTGGTCTCCTGCAGGGCTTGAGGCGACAGCACCGGTGTTTGGTGAGGAAAACCAATGGCCCAGCCCGCTTGGCCAAGCGTTTGCCACCATTCATAACTTCAAGCGATTACCGGTCGCCGATCGGCTCAGCATTGCCGGGCTGTTGGTTGCCATGTTGGATCTCAACCGCAGTGATGCGGTGTTCAGGCAATACGACTCCATTGATGCACTGACGCTGTTTAAGCAACTGCAGATCAGTGATCGGATGATCGACGAATTCCTGCGCCCCATCTTGCTGGTAGGTCTGTTCAAGCCACCGGAGCAGCTCTCGGCGGCGGTGACGATGGAACTGCTTTATTACTACGCACTAGCTCATCAAGATTCCTTTGATGTGCGCTGGATTAAGAGCAAAAGCATTGCTGAACGTCTATTCGCACCTTTGAGCCAACGGTTACGTGATGAGTATCGGTTGGAGGTGTTGGGCAGCACGTTGGCGACTCGCTTGAACATGTCTTCGGATGGGAGGTCGGTGTGCTCGGTGGAGACCCGCTCTTTAGCCACAGGTCAAAGTGATCTGATCGACAACGTTGATGCGGTGGTTCTGGCTGTGGGAGCCAAAGGCATGCGGGCCTTGATGGCGAAGTCGCCGCACTGCGCTCAATTGGCTCCAGAGCTCAAACGAGCCGGCTCGCTTGGCGCCATTGATGTGGTCTCGGTGCGTCTGTGGCTGGATCGCACGGTGCCCGTGGCTGACCCCGCCAATGTGTTTTCACGCTTCCGCGCGATGAAGGGAGCTGGCGCCACCTTCTTCATGCTGGACCAACTGCAACGGGACAGCCAACAGGAGCTCTGGGGTGGGTCCGAACCGCAGGGCTCGGTGGTCGCGAGCGACTTCTACAACGCAACGGCGATTGCCGAACTGAGCGATCAGCAGATCGTCGACTGCTTGATGGGGGATCTATTGCCGATGGCGCAACCCGGGTTTCGCGATGCGCAGGTGGTGGACCAGGAGGTGCGGCGTTACCCGGGTTCGGTTTCACTGTTTTCGCCGGGGAGTTTTCATCAGCGGCCCCCACTGGAGACATCCCTGGCTCCTCTGGTGTGTGCAGGCGACTGGGTGCGAATGGGTCAACGAGAGTTCGGCGCCAAGGGCCTCTGCCAGGAACGGGCTTATGTGTGTGGTCTGGAAGCTGCCAACTCATTGTTGCGACGGGGAATCGTGATTCCCACAGGCTCATCCCAACGTCAGCACCGCGTCATCCCGATTCGTGCGGATGAGCCTCAAGTGCTGCTTGGCCGTGCTCTCAACAAAATGGTGATGGATCCCCTGGAATCGGTTGGAATTCGCTGGCCTTGGCTGGCTGGGTAGCGGTTTTAGCTGATCCAGTTGCTCTGCCTCGGGATTGCCCTTGAGAACTAGGGTTGTAACTCAGGTTGTTTGACGATTCGGAAACTGCTGTGACCAATCAGCCCGATGCCGACACCAACCTCAGGCGTGCCCTTGAAACGCTTGAGCAGAACGAAGCGGCCGTTGCTGAGGCCATGAACGAGGCCCGAGCCGAACGCTCTCGCACGGCACCACCTCTGACCGGTGCAGCACTGCTCGCTCGGATCGATCAGCTGGCCCAACAACGCTCTTTGGATAGTCAAGACGCAGCCTTACTTTGTGATTGGCCTGATGCAGCTTCCATCGGTCAGGCCTGGTTTGAGCTGAAATATCCAGGCAAATCTGCACCGAGCCCGATGTTGGTGCTCGATGCCTACTTGGTGGATGCACCTCCTTTTTTGAGTAAGGCCCAACGGGATCAGGTTGGCGACTGGTATCGCAGCAAAGTTACGAGCAATCCCGACTACACCAAAGCGGTGTCAGGCGCGGCGAAGTCTTTCGTCTTGATTGGAGATCTCAATGCCAGTGCTGCAGGATTGCAGTGGCAGACGATCATTCCTGATTTGCTCGAGCAGGGGCACGATCTCGAATTCAACATCACCAAGGAGCAAGCAACCGCAGCGGCAGCGCGGTGGATTGTTGCCGTGGCTGACACGTTTGCTCCACCGTCTCTCGACTAACCACACCAACGCCATGGCTCTGCAATTGCATTCCGCCGATTACCTCCACGACGACGGCATCACCTATTGCATTCAGCGCGAGTCTCTCGATCAGAATTTCACGATTTATGAGAAGCGCAATGGTGAATGGATTGATTCTGGACTGGATCAGGCGGTCAAAGACGTGAACTTCGCTGAGTTCAAGCGTCTGGGACTCTTAATCAAAACGATCATGGATGTCGATCGCTGGGTGTCTTAGCTCGCCGTCACGCTCTCTCGAGTCGAGCACGTAATGTTTCGACCGATACCAATTGACCGTGATCGCGGTCGACCGATTCCGATGAACAAGTCTCTGGCCCCGTCCCAAGCACTTGATTTCCTCGGCCGTGCATTCATGGCGGCTGTATTTGTGAATGCTTTGCCCGGCAAGCTCAACGATTTTTCCGGCACGGTGGGGGCGATCTCGTCCCGTGGTGTGCCAGAGCCCTTGGCCGGTGTTTTGCTGACCTGCGCAATTGTGGTTTTGGCACTTGGATCGATCTTGTTTGTTTTCGGATCGAATACCCGCCTTGGAGCGTCACTGCTCTTGTTATTCCTGGTTCCGACCACGTTGATTTTTCACACCTTTCCGGTTGATGCCGGGTTTGTGATGAATCTGGCGTTGATCGGTGGTTTGATTCTTTCGCTCACGCGTTCCACTGGTGCATCGGTCCCGACGTTTCGTGGTTTGCGTACGAAAGCTGGGATCTGGCGCGATTAAGTCGTTGAAACCATAAAAAAGCCTCGCTTTAAGCGAGGCTTTTTGTTGTTGATGTTGCGATAGCTCAGTCGTCAAAGACTTTGCACATCGGAGAACCTGGATGGGTATCGCAAATTTTGTCGAGGAGCTTGTCGCGATGGCGGCTTTCTGGATTGTTGATCGCGGCGTCGTGCTCGGGGTCGAATTCGTCAGCTGAGTGCTTTTCGTTAGTGCTGAAGGGCACTTGGAATGATTCGTACTTGTCGTCAGTCTTGTCCGACGAGTCGAATTCGTCGTACTTCTGAGTGTTTTCACTCATTTTAAAAGCTCCAGGGTGAAACGCCTAAGCATTCAGAAACTAGGTCTTAGAAATGGTTTGTGGGGCGTTGTTTCAATCTTTTCGGGTTATTTGAGCAGCTCTGAACAAATGGTTAACAGAGTTCATTCAACTTGCAGATCAGCTTAATTTTGGTAAGTGATCGTGGTTGTACCAAAACCGATCGAAACACGCGGTGACTTGCCAAATTTGGCCAGATTGATCGAGCGTCAGCCCAGCTTCGAACGCACACGTTTTAAGGCGAATCCAGCTTCAGCAGCAGTGCTGCCGGATAAGGCCAACAACCCCGCTAACCCCACAACTTGATTTTGCAACTCTGAAGCTGCATCCATGTCTTGAGCGAGAACAGCTCCTGCTACGAACCAAGCTGTCGCTAGAGCGGAGGTGATCCAGTACGCCGTCCATCGACGTTGGTACAGGTATCCAGCACCAAGGCCAGGTACAACATTGAGGAGCACTGCTACCCAGCCGGCAGAGCTGGCGAGGATCTGATCGCGACTGGGTTGAGTCACTGGTGCGTCGTTGATGGGGGGCGTCACGACTTAGCTTGCTTCACTGGTGCCACCCATGAGCTCAGAGACGTTGGGCATCGGGTCAGGCTTGCCATCAGCGATAGCCCGAGCTCGCAAATAGAACCAGCTTTCGGTTGTTCCGGCTGCCTCCATATCGTTGGCAATTTTGGCCCAGTTGTCGATTTCGATCTGATCCACTTAGTTTCCTCCGTTGCAGTAACGAACGGCTTCTGCATTGCTCATGCCACCGGATGTGACTTCAGAAACGCAACCGTTGAATGCCTTACTTTCCTGTTTGATGCTGCACAACCCAAGGGCGATCGCAGCCAAAGACAATGCTGAAATCACAGTGGCAGAAATCTGAACGATGCCGTAGGCGAGCATCGCGTTCTTCTTGCCACCGCAATTTTTATTGTTGGTGGTGTCTTCAGCCATCCGTAATGAAGAATTTCCGCAACCCTATTGGAATGTCTTGGATCGTGATGATGCGATCGCGACCGGATATCCGCCCATTGGCGCGCGAGGTGCGTTAAATACTCGAATTCGATGTTCTAGCTTCCGTTCGTTTCATATCAAGGTTGTTTCAAATCACCCTGTTTTCGGGAGCGAAGCCTGTGGAACTCACGCCACTTTCGTTGGTTAACTTTAAGAGGGTTAAGTCTCATTATTAGACCTGTCGTAAGCTGGTATCTCAAGGAACACTTAAGCTGACCCATTTCATGCGCTAGCAGGTGCTCAATCCCCTGGTATGCGGTGCAGGATAGTGCTGCGACTTACAAAGCAAAGACAAGTATGTTGTGGTCTATATTTTCAGTATTTTCTAATAGAAGAGTTCATCAGAGCAGATCTGGATAGAGCTGAATTGCTTAACTGCGACGGAGGGTGTTCTCCAGCAATTGTTTATTGAAGTTGTCTTCATAAGCATCTAGGAGCTTGTCAGCCATTTCACGTTCTTCGGTTCTAAGGTCGATGGCATCAGCAATCGGTGTATCTGGCATCGGAATATCGCGAAGTAGGCAAATCAGTGCATCGATGGCCCCTGCATCACGATTCCAAATGGCACCGTTCTGGTTGAGAGACTGCATTTTGTCGTTGGAAACGCTTCGAGGGCGTTGGATTGATTCCAGAACAAGACCGACTTTTCGTGCTTGGTGAACTTCAGAGCCAAGGAGATGTGCAGCATGCATAGCAAAGAGCAAGTGCAAGGTTTCAACCTTCATGGCTTCTAGTGATTTGCTGTTAACCCTTTCGGTCAGGCCCTGAATTTCAAAGGACGGTGCGGTCGCGGGCAATCCTTCAATTTGGTCATCGTCCGTTGCCGCTTCAGGCGCAGAATGCTGGATTTTCAGCGTCCCTTGTCTCTCGCACTGAGGTGTTGAGTCGGAAAGGCGTTCACCCAGGTCGATGAACCATTGACCGATCCGTTTGAGGAGGAGGAGAAATGGATTCATTCAGTGCTTCTACTCCTTTCACTCTGACTACGCTGAACAAATGGATCGGAGGAAGGTATCCGGCCATACGGGTCACAAAAGATACAGACGGCTGATCATGCGTCGACCATACAAATTGAGTGCCCTAGATCTTGTTCATGGATGGCGTGATACTCAAGGAGAAGGCCGAGATCAACAATAGTCCTCGATTAAGACTACTATTAACTCAAGATAGTCCCATGCCTAACAAGACTTCGCTAGGCATGGCATGAGAACCTTGCACCGTTAGAAAAAACGGGGCTTTGATTGTTCTTACAAGAGGAACAGGAAAAGAACGATCCATGCAGTCCCAATAAAAAAAACCTTATCTGGACCGTTATCAATGTCGAAAAGCTCGTATGGCTCTGGAATCATTGCGTCAAGATCATCATCGTCGAATTTAGTTGTTCAGGCCTCACAGGTGCGGCCAATGAGTTGCTGTATCTCGTGATTCGTCAATTTGATGTGCTGGATGCACCAGCAACCGTTCACTCGGAGGTCGGCATCATCGGACCTCTCTGGCATGTGGTCCCCACGTTCGTCTTCCCTTCGGATCTCACTTCAACGGACGCACCGGCACCACCGACATGCCAACGGGAGCTAATGCGATCAATGCCAGTTTGATGTGCTGGATCCCGAAGGGAATCCCAACGATGCTGACGAAGCAGGCGAGAGCTGAGCTGAGGTGGCCAATCGCCAGCCACCAGCCCGCCACCAGAAACCACAGCACGTTGCCAACCAGACCAAGCGGCCCGGTGCCTAGATCGCCTCGGCCGCTCAGATCTTTGCGGTTGACTGCTTCCTGTCCGAAGGGCCATAGAGCGAACTTGCCGATCACAAAACAAGAGCGGGCCCAGGGCAGTCCGATCACCGTGATTGCGCAGAGCAATCCGGCTAGCCACCACCCCAGGGCCATCACGAATCCCCCGAGAACGACCCAGAGGATATTGAGCAGTGAGCTGATCATCTATGCATCATCGCCCTGGTTTGATTTGACGTCAGTCTTTTTTCAAGGTTGTCTCCCAAGCGTCAATGGGGTTTTGGATCTAAGCAAATTTCAGTGAAACAGGGCCTTATGAACGACAAGCGGACACTGCTCATCACCCTCCTCAGTGCTCTGCTTGTCGTCCTATGGATTTGGGTCGATGCAGCCTTGGCAGTGGTGACCGGAATTCTGTCGTTCGGCACATTAAGCATGGTCAGCCTCCGCTCCAAACCACAGTGGATCAAAGCCGTATGGACCTGGTTCAAAGACGCAGCACTGGACAAGAGTGGGCCTTCGAGCTTCTAAGTGCTGCAGGACCCTGAATGTTGTTTTGGACTGACCTCATTCAGACCGTTCCACTGGAAGATGGCCTTGGTGGGATCCACCGATTAGTTCTGACCGCAACCCAGCACTCAGCACGTGGACTCGGTGATTGAGGCAGATCAGTCGCTTTAGCGATATTTGATACCGATTGAGCTGACCAAAGTCATGCTTTAAGTCAACCTCTGTTGCTTTGTACTGGTTGATACCTCAGTGGCTCATATGCAGAGAGAGGCTTCGATCACCAATAAATAAGGTCATGGGTTTCCTCGCTGTTGCTGGTTGTATGGCTCTCGTCGCCGCGATGTCTGCATCAATGTCCAAGAAAGCTTGATCCTCGATGGTTAGCTGGACGAGCTTGGCTGATTGGTCCGTTTGTCATCAGAAAGGATGACTAAGCAGCGATAAAAGAACACTGCAAATGGCAATGAAGAACTGTCTCTAGCTGGGCCCTTCTCACGACGCGTTCAGCTGCAGATTGGCTGTGTTCTGTTGCTGCAGGGGATCTGAATACACTCAACGTGCCTTTTTTCCCATTGATAGAAGCATATCTTTTGCTTCTTGCTCGGACATTCCAGACACGATCTGCGCCACACGGCGATGGATTGTTGGTGTGGCTACAGTCCGCGATGGAAGATGGCTCCAAGCTGATTCCCAGCGATGGATTAACAGGTTGCGGTAAAAGTAATCGGCTGAGTGTGCGTTCATCGCTTGTGAACAACTGACTCCTCAAGCCTCGTTGGAATCGATCGAATTGCCATCCCCCAACTGTGTGATATCAAGTTATTGAATTTTTGAAGTGAGGGACTCATTCAATCCTTCATTTACACCCTATTCCTTGAAAATAAATCGGTTTCTCCCTCAATTGAGGGATGTGTTATTCGGCACAATCTGCATCAATGAGATCAGACCTTTTTCTTCCTATGCCTCCAATGTTTGATCTCATCCTCAAGACCAATGGAGACATCACCACTCGCACTGTCGAGTTCAGTGATGCAGCAGAAGCCTGGCGACTCGGTCGGCTTTTGTACCCCAATCAGATTTGTGGGGTTGTTCTGCGTGATGCCCCATCGACCAGCTCTTCCTGCCATCGCTAGAACTCAGGAAAGTTCTCCGATTGAATGGAGCTTCAGGTCAAGGACGGCTCGTTTCATAGCGCCGTTCAACAAGCCAAACGGTTGCTCGAGCAGCGGCGGGTGTTGGCTGTGATGGGTGATCGTCTCACCCTGTGCTCTTTTGCATTGGCATCCCCGATCAAAGGTTCTTTGGTTGGTGCTGCAACGACAGAGGATGAAGGGGTCTCCTTAGCGCAAAACATTCGTCCTGATCTTCTGATCTGTAGTGCAGATCTGGAAACCGGATACGGTCTTAATCTGTTGAGACGGGTTAAAAAAGTAGTTCCCACCTGCCAAACCTTGATTGTTTTGGTGCGAGAGACCCAAGAGAATGTTCAGGAGGCCTTAGAGGCCTGTGCTGATGGGGTGATTTTTAAATCAACGCTCGGTACTGGGCATGGTGACTTGATTTCTGCGCTTCAAACCATTGCCCAAGGAGGCGTTTACTACCCGGAACCCATCCGACGTTTGGCTGCTCCAGAGAGTCCCCGTGCAGATTTACCTGAGCTGATTGAGGCTCTCACTCCTCGGGAACTTGAAGTCGTCGGAGCTGTTGCACGGGGTTTAAAAAACAATGCGATTGCGGAGTATCTCGGCATCTCGTTGGAAACGGTTAAAACTCACGTTGGAAACGCTATGGACAAACTGGCAGCAAGGGATCGAACCCAGATGGCCGTCACCGCACTGTTATATGGATTAATCGATCCGTTGGATTAGCACAAAGCAAATCTTGGCTCAAAACAATTGCCAACTGCTGATCAACCATTGCGGTGCAAGGCTCCACCAGATGGCGCATGCCACAAAGATGGCAGCGAGTCCAATCAATGATGTAGTCAGTTGTTCTTCCTGAGAAACGCTGGCTTTGCGTGTTTTTGCCATGATTTCAATCAATATATTGATTGTCTAATTCTCTTGGTACTGTGAATCAACGCGTTGAAGTACTTATCTGAGCCGGCTGGTGGCAATCGATTCGATGGCAGCCTGAATCTCGTGCGAGCCATCAACGCAGAGTAGAGATTCAGCAGCTTGTTCGGTGATGGAGTCGCTCAATTCGTCTGTTTCGCTGGATTAACCCCTTGACCGCAGCACTCAAGACGTCTCAATGGGTGGGAAATTCCGGTTGTCATGTCTGAGTCGTTGTTAGAGCGTCTGCTTGAGGAGGCTGTGGCGCATCGGAGGAAGCTCAGTTGCCGTGCCCGTTATGAAGGTGCTGTTGATCGGCTCCCGGATGCACGACGCAATATCCGCTATGGCGACGATCGCAACATGGCTTGAGTCAGACTGCTCTTCAGCCAGAAGTTGCGCGGATGGCCACGAAAACCAAGTGTTGGATCTGGTTCCGCAACGGCTTGAACCAAGCTGGATCCTGGGCGTCAGGCTGGATGGGAACCCCATCCGTCCTGGGTGGGATCCGCATAGAACATTTTGAGTACGTTGCGTGCCGCGTTCCTGAGTGGCGGGTTCGATGGGAAGAGCCTGATGATCTTTCGGCACCACCGGAGATTCCCGACAACAGCCAGTGGAAATTATTTCCGACAGATTAAAAAGCCTTCATGGATTGATCGTTTTGCACGTCCAAGGATCTGGCGATGAACGACTGATTCGCTAATTTGTGCATTCCCCATCACCCAGCCTGGCCTTCGGGTCAGGTTTTTTTATGGATGAGGACAACCCCTTGAGTGGCTGGATGGCAGCCTCTCAAGGGGTTGTCTTCTGAACAATGAGGGTTCAGAGATGTGGGCCAACGCTTTCCGATGAAAGGGTTGGCCTATCTCGCTCGTTTGTGCATCGCAACCAAGAAATCAGTGTTGCTCGAGGATGTTGCCCTCCAACAGTGGAACTGAAGAAAGTGGTTCGAAGCGGCTGGCTCGTGGCACCTGGTGGCTGGTGTCCAGAGGTGCGACTGGATCCAATTCACCTGGCGGCTGTGCAACAAGGGCCTAGGCGGTGCATTGGATGTCGATTGGCATGGCCTACAAAAATGCCATCCAACGGACAAGTCTCACTGGCGGCCGGACGCGATTCAACAAGGGCCAGTCAAGTCAGACTGCTTCTCTGTCGACTGTGGTGGTGTATCGGCCGCCATGGGCTCCTCCGATAGCGATGCAGATACTTTCTTCGTCGGTGGGGCCTTTGCCTATCCGTTGTCTTGCTTATTGCCTGTTAGGCCGCATCCGATCAAATTGGTGATGGCGTGCCTTTTGACCAATGCTGNGATGTAGTNCGCTTGCATAACCAGGTCAATATGGCGAGATCGGACAAGTATCGGGACAACTCNATCAACATATTAGAAACTTTGGCTATCAATTATTGNACGAATNTTAATTCANGTTTTGGCAATNNATTTGCAAAAANACTAGAACATTGACATTGCTTTGATTTTGCTCGTCTTGGTCTGATCAAGGCCTGTAAGATCGTCNAAGTTGATCAGATTTTGCTTAATCATGTCTGCCAATGTGAATAAAATATTATTAAGATCAAAATCACTACGGCCTTCGTATTGAAACCGTTCAGTGCTAAGGAAGTCATGCAACTCCCAAATGGAGTCTGGTGTCTTGAGGTGTTGGGTCTGTTCCTGCAACGATTGAATCAGGACNGCAATCGAACGTTGCTTGCCAACTTCAAAGGCCTGACGAGCAATGTCTTGCTCTTGTGATGTCCAATCAGATGTCGACATGATGCTTGGGAGAGTTTGAAAAGATCAAGCTTGTAGAAGGTTTAAATTGTCACTTCTGCGTCGGCGATCGTCAGTGCGTAAATGAGGCAGCTTGAACCAAGGCACTGATGGATTTTCGTGATGTTCGCGATGATAGCCAAAATGATAACAACTTGCGAACGATAAAAANGCCGGAAGGTAAAGACTTCTTGGTTGTTCNCCTTTGTGTACATCAGTCTTTCTATGTGGAAGGTAAGTTCCTACAAGAAAAAGCTGCCAAGAACTCAACACAAGCGGCACGATGCAGAACAAAGCTACATGGCTTGCTGGATGTATTGAACATTGATTGGCAATGAAATAGAGGAATGTCCAAATCATGCCAAGACGCAACAGCTGTTGGATGGATAAATAGTTGCTTAGGAAGTTCAGATACCAGCCAATGACGGACTGATGTCTGGATCCGCCAAAGTCTGGATCCATCCGTGTCGCAGGTGCCAGATGATGNCGTTTGTGGTTTGATTGACANGNTGCGAANGACAATCCCGCGTACACAAANAGACAGAAGCTGCCTATTTGTTGATTGAGTCTTGGCTGTTGATTGGCAAGGCTTCCATGCATTGCGTCATGGGCAATGATAAAAAGACCTGTGTGTACAAAAGCTCTAATGGCGACCATGACAATGATCACTAGCGGATGAACCCGATCGATCGGCAATGTCATGGCTGCCATCAGGGAGACAAGCCAGGCTGAACAGATCAGCACAGCCAGTCTTAACCCTTGTGCTTGGCTATCTCTGCTATCAGTTGCCACCTAATTTCAAAAGCTCGGCTGGTGATGCCAACAGGTCAATTGCTACAAAGTAAATCTTGTCGTTTTCATCGAGAAGAAAGCGCCATGCGACGTTCATACCAACTTCTCTTCCGAACCATGGCGTTTGAACTTTGCCAGTGACTTTGATCTGGTTAAAGCCACCCTCTGTTGGTTCACCAAATCCACCCTGTGGCATCAATTTAAGGTTTTGGCAATCACGCTTGAAGAACTTCAAGATGGCATCACGACCAACGATCGGGCGTTGAAAGGGAGGTTGTAATGCACCATCGTCAAGGAAGAGATCGATGAGTTGGTCAAAGTCGTTTGCATTCAAAAGCTGCATGTAGCTCAGAATGGTTTCGTTCAGAACACCAGGAATAAAAATTGCTTCACGCTCTGCGACGGGGGTTGGAGCCACAATCGGCTCAGACACAACCTTGTCGTCGTCAACATTGGGATCAAAACCCATATCAACCACGAAGTTACGGAGCAACGTGATTTGCTGACCTTGCTCAACCCTCTTGACTGCCTCCAAAACTGAGGAGGCGTTGGCAGAGAGCTTGTAACCTTGAGGGATAGGTGCCACTTTTCCGTGGCGCATCAATTCACCAAGTTCGTACCAGAAGCAAAGTTTGACGTTGACTGACCAATAGGCGTATCGGCTCGAAATCGTGGAATTGATTTTGCCGGCCAGGTCGCACATCACCTTGGTCTGCTCGTCGAAATCCATGGCGACGATCTCGTCGAGCGTCGGTTTAGCCAATTGCATCCGAGCAGCTCCTGGTGCTGCGACGGTGATGGTTTGGCCCATTTCGAGGTAGGCAAACCAAATCAACGCCAGTTGATCTTCAGCACTCAACAGCTTGAAGCGAGCAGTAATCGCTGGAACTGCATCAGCAGTTTGAGTTTCAGGAAAAATTCGGCGCGCTTTTTCGAGCGTGTACATCCGTGAAACCAGCTGTTTTAACTACCGTAACATTATGTTTCGTAGTTTTACGCGGAGATGCGGTCCTCTTGCCTGGGATGCGCTGGTGTGGTANTGGGNTTCGACGAGGTCTAGGACCTGGGTGCTGGTCAGTCCGATCGCTGCTTAGGCAGATGGATTCAGGCTGTTTCTGGATTGTCTTGCTTGATGGTGTTCCACGGTGCTGACGACGTCCCCGATCGACGTGTCGATGATCCGGTACGTGTGTGTTGTGACCAGTGACTTTGTACGGGCGTTCATATAGGCCTTAAAAGCCGTACGGAAACACATTTCTTTGATCCAGCCCCTTTCCTGGTCCTGTCTTTCGATGCAGAACATGGCCTCAGCAAGAGATAACCATTCGTAGCTACAAACTTTCCCGTTTTGGTCGAAATTTTATTTCTACCTTGGGATCATTTCCTTGTTTGAAGATGGTGGGGGCATTGCTTTGATCTCAGATCACAGGCTGTTGGTTTTCAAGCCTGCGTTGCTTGGCTCGTGCTTTCGCTCAAGTCAATGGTTGGGCAGTTGAACTGCCTCAGCACCGTGTGAGCAAGCTCGAACGAAGCTCCATTTTGAAGTTCGCAATCTGCAGGATGGGAGCTGAATTCTGATTCACGAATGTCCCGGGCTAGCCGATTGATCAAGCAACTCGACAAGGTCTTGGACCGTTACGACACGTTCGGTGATGATCCTGAATCCTTTGTTGATCCGGTTTTATCCGATCTTCAGAGCCAGATTGAAGCGATTCTGGATAAATCCAAAACCAAGCATTGGGCTGAGATCTATGTGGAACGAGACCGTGCACGAATTAAACAAGCAGTTCTCAATCGCTTAATGGGCCTGAGTAGTCAGTCGTCTGATCGCGAATGATGGGAGGGGCTATAGACCACCGAGTCGTGCAAGTGATCCGCCCAGCAGTGCAGCGATCAAACCGCAAGCCAATGCCTGCAGGATAAAACCACCAGGATCAATCGGCTCCCACGCATCGATGATCTGATTGGCTGTGTCGAACGTCTCCAGATTGGCCTCGCACTCGTCGATGAACCCTTGAATGGCTTTGTCTGAGAGATGGAGGCGGTGAAGCTTCGATCGGAGACGGATGGTTTCCAGCTCAGTCATCCCGAGTGATCGTGCTCCAAACGCCAAGGTCCTAGCGCTTTTTGCGAGGAAACCGCGTTGTCTGGCAGCTCGTTGGTTCCCATCGGCCAGCCGTCGTTGATGTCATTGTCCTTGGTGTTGGCGGCTCAATGTGGTCTGTGCCTGCTCTCCATACATCTCTTGGTAGCGCTTGGCAAAATGGCTTCGACTTGTGAACCCCAATTCAGCTGCAATCGCTCCGACTCCTCTTAATCCCAGCATTTGGCATCGAGCTGGATCCAACAAGAGCTGGCGAACACGATCCATTCGAATCGAACGCTGAACTTCCAGAGGTGATCGATCAAAATGTTCTTTTGAACCTTTGAAGATTGATGTCCGAGATTGATAAAGTTCTGCACTGAGTTCATCTATCGTCCTCACTTGCTTTGGATTCTGAGCACACCAATGCAATAATTCAATCGCTGCTTGATGCCGTGTTTCTCGTTTGGCAATCGGCATTGTTTGTGCATCAGTATCTGAAAAACAAGCCATCACGAGTTGAATGAGATGATCTGGTTTGCTTGGCTGCCATGTCTCCGAGTCACGCTTGAGCAGTGCGTCAAGACATTGTCGAAGTTTCTGATATTGCTCTGGTGAAACCTCAAGTTGGTTGGTTGTTTTAAAACGTTCAAGACTTAAAAGGCTGTTAGCGTATTTTGCTTGTCTTTTAAGTAGTTCTTCTTTTGCGATAATTAGCGTTGCTAATTTGGCTTTGACGGGTAGTTTAAGATCAAAATCTATCAAGCATTGGTTGTAACCTATAAAGCCAGGCCAGGGCATTGCTATCCCTTGAGCACGATAGACATGTTGTGGTGAATACGTGTCAAGTGGAATCGCGATTGTGCACGACTCAAGTTTCGTTCTCCGAGACCCACTTAGAAATAGACTTTGGTTCGTTTCTAAAATACTTAATTTGAAAATTCCAAAGTTCTTTACGTGAACTCTCCCCTCTAGGTTTCCACAACTGAGTTGCAGTGCGACCAAGTCTGGTGACAATGGTCTGAAGATTTCTCGCAGTTCTGTACAACTGCTGAAGCGCGCATCAAGGCTCGTCACGATCTTGACCCTCTGGCGCGACACTACTCTTTCTGGTCTTGCTAAAGCCAGGCCCAGATGCTGAGCCGGACCGTACGCGATTGGTTGACCCTTTGTTGTTTCTACGTTGGTTTGGCATCCAACGAATGACACAAGCAGCTCAACGTGACTTTCAACCCCTTACCCACTGATTGAGCTCTTTGTTAATACAACGTTGTTTGGCTCTGGCTGCAGGATCACTGCTGGGGTCTACACCACTGGCAGCTCAGTCGAATCCGATTACATCAACCTCTCGCCTTTGGGGGCAGTGGGATGTTGCACCGAATACCCAGTGGGCTCCCAATTCCATTGATCCCACAGCAAAGCCAGATCGCAATCTTCATATTTTCAGGCTTCAACCCGTCTTTCCCTTTCGATTGAGCGATCAGTGGACGTTGTTGACGCAANCAATTTTTCGATTCGTTTCTGCTCCAACCGCTCGCTCGGTGTTTGGTCCGACTCCGTTGGGTCTNCCTGGTGTTGTGGGGTGGAAGCAACGCAACGATACAGGCCTCTCCGATATCACGCCGACCGCGTTTTTCGTTCCCAATCTCGGTCCTCATTGGACCTTAGGAGCAGGTACATCCGTCGTGATTCCTGTGGGTGATGGTGTGACTGANAGCGGAAAAGTGTCTGTNGGTCCTGCNNTGATCGGTTATTACCACCGAGGCCCTTGGGTTGCTGGTTTACGTCTGGTCAACGTTTGGTCCGTTGCCGGTGATCCATCTCGCAAGGATGTCAATCGAATGGTGCTACGTCCACTATTGCGATATCAACTCAACCGCCATTGGTTTTTGAGATCCGATCCAATCATCTCAATTGATTGGATGCATCCCACCGGTGACGGCTGGACTGTTCCCATTGGTGGTGGTGTTGGTTACTCCTTCCGGTTAGCCAAACAACCAATGCAGGTTTCCGTTGAGGGGTACTACAACGCCGTACAGCCAACNTTNTCAGGTGAAAAATTACTTGGTGATGTNACGATTNGGACTCAGCTGCAGATTTTATTTCCCAAATAACCTCAACCATCAACTTTGACTTNTCTATGGTCAATCAAGAGTANTAGCGAATTCCCATCNATTTCGGAATGTTGCGCATTCTGTTGAGACATGTGTGCGTAATTCGTTGAAGTGATGAGTTTTGTGTTGAGAGTTTTTGTTTTTTGTCTATCATTTTCTATTTTTACTTCGCCAATGCATATTGAACCTTCCATTGGANTCGTATCGTGGTTGTCAGTTCAGAACCATCAGGGGATATCCCCTATAAGGAGCCGGNTCAACCTTCAATTCTTGACTTCAAAGAACCTGAACAAGNAGCTGTTGTTGCTGGTGTNGCTGAAGAGGCCAACCTGATTTCACAGGAACCAGCAAGCCCATTGGTGAACTCATCTGAATCGACGGTGTCGAGCGACGATGGTGCAGAGGACCAGAGCCAGACACTTGCAAATCTGTTGAGTCAGTTATCCAGTGGTCTCGATGCACTGAAGGGGCTCAACCTTGATGGATTCCGTCAGATNTATCCTGTTTTTCTTGCGATTTTTGGAGCTGTTGTAGCNGGGATTGTTCTTTCATCAGTGATTACAGTATTGAACACTGTGAATCACTTCCCTCTTGTTGGAGGCTTGTTGCACGGTGTTTTCGAGTTCATTGGCCTTATCGTTTTTGCTCGTTTTGTTTCATCCAATCTTTTGCTGCAGCAACGTCGCGCTGAACTATNTGCAAGAATNGCTNTTCTGAAGAAGGAATTACTTGGTCCACCTAAGACTTAGATGTCTGCTCTGCTCATCGATCATTGTCGATGATTGATAAATTTGGTTCTCTTAACAGATATATCCTTAGACAAAACCAAGGCCAGACCTTGATGAGTCCTGCGATGCATCACGAAATTCGATGTGATCACTGCCTGGGTCATACAACGTGTATCGGTTTGCATGTCCAATCCCGATCACACTTCGTTTAGGAACAACCTGCCGATCTTGATGTGTGCCTGTGGGCCCATGGATATTGGATTCAATTGACCCACCAGTTAAATCCAACCGAAATTGCTCACCACTGCGCGCAGAAAATAAACGATTGACATCAAGACGAGTTAATCGGTCGAGCAGGATCANAGGTGAGGTCTNNCTTGTTAGNGAATCNCCAACATCAGCTGAACTGGCGANCCTTGTTCACAGGCAGACGTCTGTGTGCCCTTGCGTTGGAGCTCACGATTCACTGCCATCCCCGCTGGGATTGGCTATGGTTGTTAAGGATTGAGAATCATTCTCACATGACTTCTTCTGTGTCTGCTGGAGTTCCCGTCACGATTCTCAGTGGGTTCTTGGGNGCTGGNAAGACAACCTTGTTGAACCACATTCTTAATAACCAGCAGGGTGTAAAAACTGCCGTTTTGGTTAATGAATTTGGAGAAATAGGTATTGATCATGATTTAATTGTGACGACTGAAGACGATATGGTTGAACTCAGTAATGGTTGTATTTGTTGTTCGATTAATGATGAGCTCAAGGATGCGGTTGAGCGTATTCTTGATCGCCCTGAGCGAATGGACTACATCGTTGTGGAGACGACTGGGTTGGCTGATCCACTNCCAGTGGCNATGACTTTTGGNGCGACCGAATTAAGAGATCAAACCAGACTCGATTCCATTATCACTCTCATCGATGCTGAGAATTTCAACGATGAATTGCTTCATACCCAAATTGGTCGCGCCCAGGTGATTTATGGGGACATTTTGTTGCTTAACAAATGTGATCTTGTCTCGGAGGAACGTCTCATTGACGTGGAGAAAAAGCTGCGTGAAATTAAGACTGATGCACGCATCATGCGATCTGTGAATGGTGACGTTCCTCTTGCATTGTTGCTGAGTGTTGGTTTGTTTGAGACTGACAAAATTGCTCAGTCAAGTTCTCAGCCTCAGCAAGAGGACTCACACGACCACTCTCATCATCATNATCATCATCATCATCATGNGCATGGTCATCACCATGCACATGGCCATCATGACGATCATGGTCANCACCATGCGCATGATCATGATGATCACTCTCATCATCATGATCATCCTCAGTCTGCTGATCAACAAGAGATTGAAGGTTTCACTTCTCTTTCCTTTGAAAGTGATACCCCCTTCTCATTGAAGAAATTCCAATACTTCCTTGATTACCATCTTCCTCAGGAGGTTTTTCGTTCTAAGGGAATACTGTGGTTCCAGGAAAGTGAACGACGTCATGTCTTTCATCTTGCTGGAAAGCGTTTTTCGATTGATGATTCCTCCTGGTCTGGACCCCGTAAAAATCAACTGGTTTTGATTGGCCGTCAAATGGACCATCAAATGCTTCGGCAGAAGCTTCAAGAATGTGTNGTNTCTGAGTAAAAGGCGTTTGGTTTGTTGTCCTCTTTTGCTTGGTTTTCTCTTTCAACAGTCCGTCTCCATCATGTTGGGCTGATCTGAGTCCCTGTTGATGTCTGTTCCCTAGCTGTATGGAGTGCCTTGCAGCGGCTTNGTANTCGAGTCAACGCCCTCTCCATTGCTCTGCTCGTCTGATTCGGTACAAGCTCTAGGTNAATCTCCAGCTATGGTGTATCAAGTCGAACCAGGACTGATGCAGGTACTGATTTTCCTTGCACTTGTTCTCGTTAATCTTGTTTTGATTGTTTATCTCGGTGAGAAAATNTATGGATGGANCAAGTCCAGGCAGCGTTTGAAAAAGCTTGTTAACNACCATCCTGAAATGCAAGGCGTTCACCCTGACGAAGAGAGTTTATTCTTTTTTGAAAGCGATGACTCATTGAAGGCCTTGGTACTCAGTAACGATCAGCCAGGGACGAGTGAGCCGTTTTATGCGTCAGAGGACGATCTTGATCAGGATGATTGATACTCCTTGCGACAAATATNATGCAGGAATGGACTAATGANTTTGTCGATCATGCACAATCTGAATTGATTGGCATGATTGATGACTGGAAATATGACTATGGAATCGATGACCGGGCTTGTTCGGCGATGCTGTTATGGATGATTCTTCGTTTGAATCCTAATGCCGATATTGATTCGCGTTGTCTTGATCCTTGATTGATGGCTGACCACTCCATTTTTGATGAGTGAGTGATTCATTGTGAGGGTTTAGGCTTTTNNAGGTTTTTCTTGTCGTAGATGATCGCGATGAAGTTAAACAATAGCGGCANATCTATCTAGCTCTAGCCAAGCTAATCCTTTGATTCGGTCGGTTGAGTGATCGATCGGTGATGTGAGTGTTGTTATTAAGGCTGAGTGATCGTTATATGGTGTCGGCTCTCTCGTGCGATGGACCTGATTATGGCTTTGAGAGCATTTTTTGTTCTAACTCAATGAACCCTGATCATCTGGAGGGTTTCATCAGCATGGCAAGCCCTGACACTGTGATCAGGACTGTCAGTGCTCCGAGCAGCGTTGGATAAACGGATTGGAGATTGAGCCAGCCAAATCGCCCTGTATGGATTTTGAGTAGCCAAAAAGCATCAACGCCTTGCTCAAGCAGCAAGCTATACAACGAGCCAGTGATTGCTGTTAGGAGAAGCGGAACAGCAGCAAGGGGTACTAACCACCGATGGACTCTCCGTGCTCTTCTCTGAGTTTGGACGGCCTGTTTCATTGTTTGCGCAATTGTTTGTGCAGTTCTTGTTCATTCGAACAGGGCATCCATCGATCGTTGTTCTGATGAGTGGTTGTGCATCCCAGTTGCTTAGCGCGCGCCTGAGCCTCGGCCTGTGTTCCGTAAATGCCTTTGCTGTGGGCTAANGCTCGATTGTTTTCTATGGGCAATGTGTTCAAAACCATCATCACTGATAACAATGCAGTCATCTTTTCCACTGACCTCATCACTCTTCGCTCTTGTTCANGACTTGGCGCAATGACGCTATCTGTTCGCTTGGCCTACTGGTGAACACGGTGCTTGCTCCTTGTTTGGGGGGCCACAGAGTTCAAAACAGGTTTTCAACTGGCCTGCCAACCTGTTGATGAGATTGTTGGACGTTCTGGGTGACTGCTGAGTTGCTGCAATTGACCCAAGCTGTTGGTCGCGTGCTTCTTGGCAAAGANGATCAGGTCCGACTGGCCATCAGTTGCCTCCTGGCTGGGGGGCATTTGCTGATCGAAGACCGACCAGGAATGGGCAAATCGACCTTGGCTGAAGCGTTGGCCACCGTTTTTTCACTGGCGTTCAAGCGGGTGAGCTTCACCAGTGACCTCCTTCCTGCTGACCTNACGGGGATCAATGTCTTTAATCAGGCCGACTCAACCTTTCACTTTCAGCAGGGTCCGCTCTTCACTCAGGTNTTGTTAGCCGATGAGATCAACCGTGCAAGCCCACGCACCCAGAGCGCACTGTTGGAGGCCATGGCGGCTGGTCGCGTGAGTATCGATGGCACCAGCTACNCACTGCCTCAGCCCTTTTTTGTGATCGCCACACAGAACAGTTTGGATCAAGTGGGCACGAGCCCTCTTCCNGAAGCGCAGCTGGATCGTTTCTTGATGCGTGTGAGTCTTGGTTTCCCCGATCGCGATGCGGAGCGTCAGTTGCTCCGAGGTGATTGGTCGCCGGCTGAGAGCCTTGGTGGCTTTGATATTCAGGCACTNCATCAACTCCAGCAGCGTTGTGCTGCCTTGTATTGCTCAGAAGGACTGCTCGACTATGTGCTNGACATTGTTGATGCGAGCCGGCAAGGACAGGACGGGTTGTCGCCGAGGGCTAGCCAGGGTCTAGTTGCTGCTGCCCGGGCATGGGCACTGATCTCTGGCCGGGATCATGTCGTGATCGACGANGTTCAGGCTGTGTTGCCGTCTGTTGTGGAACATCGCCTCGATGCCGGCTGCCCGTCCCATGCAGGAACTCCTCTCAGCGTTGAGCTTTTGGAGCGTGTGAATGCCTTGCGATGAGATCAGGCTTGGACTNAGATCCCTGTACATCATTCCCAGCCGGTTCGGCCTGCTCTGGCTGACTGCATCCGCTTTGCTGCTGTTGGTGGCCATTCAGACCTCCAGCAACAGCACCTTGTTGCTGGCTTTCGTGATGTTGGGCCTCATGTTTCTGGCGATGTTTCTGACTCACGACACGTTGGATGGTTTGACGCTGCGTTGTGGGCAGCCAGCGCCTGCCTTCGCTGCTGAACTNAGCAGTTACCCGTTGATTTTGGAAACTCGTTCGCCAAGGCCACCGATCCGACTGCGCTTCCGGGATGGGTCTCAGGCTGTCTCCCTTCAATTGCAGGGAGGGCTCTCCAGGCTTGCCTTGCCTTGGACGCCCCAATGTCGCGGTTGGCAGCAGCCTCCTCAGTTGCAGATCGAAACCATCGCTCCTCTGGGATTGTTCATCTGTTGGACGCGTTGGTTGCCTTCACAGCCTCAGTTGATTTGGCCGCGTCGTCGCTCAGGACCGGTGGCTGAGCAGCAAGCTTCACGGTCTGGACATGGTCTTGAGGAATGGCAGGATCTGCGTGATGTCCGCGATCAAGAGAGACCAGCCGTTGTTGATTGGACGGGTGCTGCAAAGGGTCGACCGCTGCAGGCCAAGGTGTTCAACGATCCCTCCAATCAAGACTGGATGCTGGAGCCGGCATCGGGAATTCCGTTGGATCAAGCTCTAGAGCACCTGACCCAGCGTGTCCTCCAGTTGCATCAGCTCGGTGTGCGCTACGGCTTGCGACTGCGTGGCAAAACCGTTGCTCCTGGCCTCGGGCTGCGGCATCGCAATGCCTGTCTGGAGGCATTGGCGACGGCATGATCCGCAGGTTGCGCCTTGAGGTGCTGGCTTGGTTTGCCTTCCTCCCGCTGCTGNTTCAGTGCTTGGNGCTGAACGGCTCNGCTCCGCTCACCTGGCCGACATGGGCCTTGGTGATCAGTGCCATGTTCAAGTTGTGGGAGAGCCGCAGGCCTTTTGATCGCCGTCTGGTAGCGCTGCTGCAGTTGTTGTCTACTGGCTTGCTGGCGGCGCAGTTGCAAAACCTATTGGCGACGGCATTGCAGCTGATCGCTGCATCCTCTGCACTTGCTGGCCTGCTCAGCCATGAGCTGCAAGGGATGTTGTCGTTCAGAGGGCTGATGCAGCGGAGTCTTCAACTGCTGGCGGCAGCCTTGCCCCTGGCGTTGGTGCTGTTCCTNTTTGTTCCGCGCATTCCTCCGTTATGGACAACGCAACTNGGACCTGCACGCGGTGCGGTGACCGGTCTCTCCCCNGACCTCGATCCGCTCAGCATCGCAACACTGGCATCGGTGGATGCTTCNGCGGCTCGTATGACGGTGCCNGAGGGAGCCGTTCTGCCTGTCGACGCCTACTGGCGGGTNTTAGTGCACGAACGATTTGATGGGCGNCGTTGGCAACACCGTGACTCCCCTGCCCCGCCGCGTTCCNTCAGAGCTGTGCCTGTTAGTTCAGGCATCAGCCANTGGTGGGTTGTTGAAGCTTCAGCAACGCGCGCTCTTCCTTGGGACGGATCTTCGGCGCCTGTNGTTGCGGATCAGTGGATCNCTCCTGAGGGAGAGCTGTTGATGGATGCAGCGTCACGACAGCGTCGTGCNTTTCGTTTGATGGCCAGCTCGGATGCTCAGAGTTGGCAATCCCGCCAGCCGCTGCCCAGTGAACGGCAGCTGCCACCCGATGGCATCCAACGGCTCAGGCAGCTGGGGACAAGCTTTCGCACCTTGCCCAGTGATCGTGAGCGCTTGNTNGCTGTGGAGCAATGGTTTCGAAGCCAGCCGTTTCGGTACAGCCTTCAGCCCGGAGCGGTCTCGGATCTCGATGTTTTTCTGTTTGATCGCCAGGTTGGCTTTTGTGGTCATTACGCCAGTGCCTTCGCGGCATTGATGCGTTCTGCGGACGTGCCGGCCCGTGTCGTCAGCGGGTATTTAGGTGGTGAGTTGGTGAAGCCATTGGGCGGTGCGGACTACCTCGAACTCCGCCAGAGCGATGCGCANGCCTGGGTGGAAGTGTGGCTCGACGGCAGCGGCTGGCAACGTGTTGATCCGACGCTTTGGATCACCCCTACGGCAGGCGCTCCCTTCCCAGGGCAAGATCAATCGGAGTTGATGTCAGGGTCTGAGCCTTCCTGGTGGCATTGGGTCCAGCAGCAATGGTGGGGATTGGACCTTCTCTGGACCCGGTGGTGGCTGGGCTTCGATCAGTCGAGTCAGCAGATCTGGTTGCAACGGCTGTTCGGTGATCAGTTGCAATGGCTCGGACTCTCGGTGTTGTTGGCTTCCATGGCCGCCTTTGGCCTGGGTTGGGCGATGTTGCGCTATTCAGCAGCGAGCCAGTCGCCGCTGGATCAATCCCTGCGTTTGCTTGCTCGGTTCGGTGTGCTGCCCTTACCAGGGGAAAGTTTTGGTCAGCTCTGCCGTCGTGCCGCCAGTGCGCACCCTGATCACGCAGAACTGTTGGTTGCCATGGCTGATCGACAGCAGCTGATTGCCTATGCCCAGGTGAGTCACTCCCGGCGCCGTGATCTTCTACGCCAATGGCGAATCATCCGCCGGCGTCTTCGTTCATGCCTCTGATGAGCTGCATCGTTTTGGCTGAGCAAAATCGTGGCTAGGCATCATTCATTAAGTGGCTGTAATGGCAGCCAAGTTGAGGATCGATATTGGATCTATCGGCTTGCAGAGCCAATGGTTCAATTCGTTTTGTCGGGCGCATTTTTTGGGTGGTTTGCCTCCGTATCTGGACATGCACATTCATTTTCACGCACTCGACCCAACACCTTTCTGGCAATCCTCTTGCTGATGGGATCTGTGGAATAGCCCTTGATTTCTGAAGTCATACGTTTTCGGTGAGGTGAGGTGTGGTGTCTTCCGTTGGCATAGGCCTGGAGTTGTCAGCACGAATGACTCCACTGTTTTGAACCAGAAGCGGAACCACATCCCTCAGTTGAATGAGTTGGGGGGATGAATCCCTTGATCAGTTGAGGGATTCCTGTGGATTTGGGCCTCATACCAGAGCTATGGCTACCTGCTAATCAGGGCTTGCTGGTTGCAGGGATGGCCAAGGGCTACGTGCTGCATGAAGGGTCGAGCCCCTTTGATGGCCAGCCGATCGTCTCGATCGCGACGCTGCAATCCAGCAACCGTACAACCGGCGACATGGTGCAGACCTTGATCCTGCAGGGATCTGCATCCGTTGGATGCGGTGAAGAGTGGCCTTCCCTTATGTAAAGGAATGAGTAAATTACCTATTGATTTTGTAGATGAGAGGAGTAGAGAGAAGTCAGCGTTACGGAGAGAAATGGTCACGATCTGCTCAGGTTTTTTCGATCTATGCATCCCACTCAACGCATTGGATAAGACTCAGCCAAAGCAGGCTGATGAACCCAAGCAAGTGATGAAGTCTCAGCACGATTTGTACTGGGACGAGCGTTGCGACAAATCTCCTACTGCGCCTGGATGCAAGATCTACTGCGACTGAGCTCTTCATTGCTGAGTTGAGTCAGTCGGGGCAATAAAATGAATTGTCTCTTGGTTATACAGCAACCTCTAGTTGCCTTGATTGGGGGTTGTTGTATAAGCCCGGTAGGTCTCATTTGTTGGCTAGGTGGTATTTAAAATAGAAGATTAAAATCACGCCTTCAATGGATCATGCAGATNCATTCGGTTATTTGTTTTTCACTTATTTGCTTATTGATTTGCGCTACGGCTCTNAGAGGCATTCACAGGTGAAGTCCAATGAAAGAGAAAATTGTCGTTCTCGACACGAATGTGCTTCTCCATGACCCTGAAGCACCACATCGCTTTGGCAATCTGAGAGTTGTCATTCCAATGCAAGTGGTCGAAGAAGTTGACCGATTTAAAAAAGATCACTCTGAAAAAGGGAGGAATGCTCGACGGATTTCGAGGCTCTTGGATTCCTATCGAGCGCGGGGAAGTCTTGCTGATGGAGTTCTGATTGAAGGCACTGAAAAGGGAATGCTGCAGGTGGTTTTCTGTCAAGCCCAAGCTCTCAAGGCATTGCCGGCAGAGTTGCAGGGCGGTGGTGGAGACAACAACATCCTCGCGGTGGCCTTGGAGCAGATGCGCTGCAGTGGGCTGAAAGAGGCACCTGAGGTTGTNCTAATCAGCAAAGACATCAATCTGAGAATCAAGGCCGATGCAGTTGGGCTGCAAGCCGAGGACTACGTCAACGACAACGTTTCGATTGACGATTTGTATATGGGGTTCCGTGAATTCAGTACCGATGCTGAAACGATGAAGACACTGCATGACGACAATCAACTCTCACTAAACGCCGTCACAGATCCCTTGGGGAATCAGCTCCAAGCCAATGAAGGCGTCGTGATGGTGGACCAGCAAACCGATAGCCACACACTGCTGGCCCGGCATCAAGGAAACAGCAACACGATCAAACCGCTGCAGTGGCTGAACCGAGCCCATTTAGGACGTATCAAGGCGAGAAACCGTGAGCAAAGTTTCGCGCTCGATCTGTTGCTAGATCCATCCATCGCACTGGTGACTTTGGTTGGCAAGGCAGGAACAGGTAAAACGTTGTTGGCGCTGGCAGCTGGTTTGCACCAGGTGGCCGATACCCATCAATACGCACGCCTTTTGGTGACGCGGCCGCCGATCTCACTCGGAAAAGATATTGGCTACTTGCCCGGCACGCTTGAGGAGAAACTAGGCCCTTGGATGAAACCAATCATCGACAACATCGACTTCATCACCGGTACTTCTCCTGGTGAGGAGGCTGAGCAGACGAAGAAACAGAGGCACCGGGAACCACGCAATGCCTGGGGTGACCTTCAAGGCATGGGTTTATTAGAGGTAGAAGCAATCAACACAATTCGAGGGCGATCGATTCCCAATCAGTTTCTGGTGGTGGATGAGGCGCAAAATCTGACTCCCCTGGAAGTCAAGACAATCGTCACGCGGGTGGGCGAAGGCACAAAGGTTGTCTTCACCGGTGATCCTTATCAAATCGATAACCCTTATGTGGATGCAGAAAGTAATGGGCTCACCTGGTTGGTCGAAAAGCTCAAAGGTCAGCCCTTGGTGGGGCATATGACCCTTACGAAGGGAGAGCGAAGCGAATTAGCAGAGCTAGCCGCCAACATCCTTTGATTGATGACAACACGAACGAATGTTCAACTGGTCTGGATTGTGTGCAACTGAGCCCTATCCGAACAGCTCGGGCTGATGTGCCAGCAGGTCATCAGAAGCAATGTCTTTGATGGTGGTGCTGAAGCCTTTGTCGATGTTGGTGAGGAGGAGGTTGTTGCCGATCTGTTCGATGCCAATGGCTGCTGGGCAGTTTCAAATCAACCGCTGAACGAACCGTCTCTAGGCAGAATCGTGGGTACGGAACCTCAGCTGAGTGGCGTTAAACGGCATCCAACCTGCTGATCAGCGCTGGCCCTGGTGGCCNCTGCTGCCACCTAGTTCTNAGTTGTTGGAATAAGTCTGAGGGGCTTGTCCNCNAGTTGTNCCTNGAATTTTGTGCAATTGGTCTGAATTATGGGCAATTGCATCGGCTTTTAAATCTGCTTCTCCTGCCCTCCGCCGTTTGAGTAAGTATGTGGGGTTGCTGCGACTAGCAGTGTTATTGGAAGTAGCAGGATTATTAGCTTCATACACGGAAGGTAGCCACGGTGATGCCCTAGCAAGCAATAATCCCGCCATTGCTGACGGGGTGAATGTTTTGTCGGGAGATGGATAGCGACAATCACAAACGAACCCTGCTTTTCCCTTGCGGGCCTTGATATTGCTTTTAACCAAAAGGCATCAAGCTCCTCAACAGAGCATTAGATGGTTGGAAGAAAAAGTTGTAATTG
>NZED01000029.1 GCA_002690325.1 Synechococcus sp. ARS1019 | reverse complement strand
CGGCCATCGGCGGTGTGTTTCTGTGGCACTCTCCTCACGGTCACCCGCACTGGGCGTTACCCAGCAAGCCTGGCCATCAGGGAGCCCGGACTTTCCTCAACCGGATCAAGTGATCCGATTGCAACCACCTCGCCTGCTTTCAGCGTCCATCATGACCCGTGGGCATAATTCAACAGATGGGGCTGTAGCTCAGCTGGATAGAGCGACGGTTTCCTAAACCGTAGGTCGTGGGTTCGAGTCCCGCCAGCCCCGTTGCNGTTCNGTCGCAACCACTACATCTGGTGGGGTGGCCAATTCGTTGACCATGGCTAGGGTTACATGAATCGGGCTGTCGTCCATGACTCAGCTTCACGACCTTCGTCTCCGGCTTCTTGTGCAGCAGGAAAGCGAGCGGATCGCCGATTCCCAGCCAGCAGACCTTGATCTCTCTGTCGTGCAGGCTCGCTGCCTTTGCTGGTTGGCTTTGTTNGCGGAAGCTCACGAGGATCAAGCGACCGATGCAGAGCGTCGCGGNGATACCGAGCAGGCGATGGGTTGGTTCGCCGATTCCATGCGTCTTCGCGATGTGATTGGTGTGGTGTCCTCCATTGAGATCCCCTTGCCGGGCACGGTTGAGGACGATGAATCGGACCCTGAGCGCCCGGAAGGGCCTTTGGCGGCCTAATGGATGCCATGATGGAATTCAATGAGTGGGATCGCGGTGCCGGAAGAGCCCTGCCAATGCCCGGACTGTCAGCGGTTCTATCGAGAGCATGACCGTCTGATTCGCGAGTTCCCAACGTTGCGGCAGCAGCAAGAGCTCAATTGGGCTGCTCTCCAGTCGTTCAGGACGCTGTCTGGACGTGTTNTAGAAGAGCTGCAAAAGCAGCACGGCTCCCGTCAACCGGTCGCGGATGTTTCGGCGTCGGAACCAGCGGTGAGCTCTGGGGGAGCTCCCACGGATGAGGCCAGCGCTGATGTGATGCAGCAGGCCATGGCTGACCTGGAAAACATCAATGCCCATTTGTTTTCCATCGAAGCATTGATGGAACGCGTGTTTGACGTGCGGGTGCCTGAGGAGATCGAGCANAAGTTCCGTGAGTTGGCGGGAGAACTGGCNCCAGANCCTCTCAACATGGACCGACTCCGTTTAAANCGNCTGTTGCATCAGACACCCGATCTACCCGATCGCAACTGACGCTCTCACGGCACTTTGACGACGGCAAAGTCGGGCAATCATTCCTTCTTCGTCGGCCGGGATCACCATGATGTCGAATGGTTCCCACCAGCTGAGTGATGCTTTGAGCTCCGCGACAAGAGCATGGTCGTGTTCACCGATGCCGCCCGTTAAGGCGAGAACATCCACGCCTTGAAGGCTGGCGGCCATCGCTCCAAGTTGTTGAAGCAGTCGGTGGCGAAACACATCTAAGGCCAAAATTGCTCCTGGATGCTCTGTGGTCGCTGCTTCACGGATGTCGCGCATGTCTCCGCTCAGGCCGGATAGCCCTTTCATCCCTGATTCGCTCTGCAGCAAGCGGCTGAGGTCTGCTTCGCTATACCCCTGACGGACGAGTTCGAGGATCAGGCCGGGATCGATGCTTCCGGAACGCGTTTCCATGACCAGCCCCTCCAGTGGGGTAAAGCCCATGGTGGTGTCGATGCATTGATAGCCCTTCACCGCTGCAAGTGACGCTCCGGCACCGAGATGGGCACTGATCAGACGCAATTGGGACCGATCATGGCCTTGTTGACACCACTGATCAGCCACCTGTTCAGCGACGTGTTGATGGTTGATGCCGTGGAAGCCATACCGGCGAAGCCCCTGCTGACGGAGATCTTTGGGGATGGCGTAGGTCCGTGCGGCCTTCGACAGCGTGCTGTGAAAGGCCGTGTCGAAACAAGCTCACTGCGGTAGTTGAGGGGCCCATCGCCTTGCCCAGGTCAGTCCGGCGAGGGCGGGCGGATTGTGCAGTGGTGCCAGCGGGATGAGTGTTTCGAGTTCCTCCTCGAGCTCTGCTGTGATCAGCGTTGGGGCGGTGAAGCGATCTCCCCCATGCACCACCCGATGGCCAATGAGCATGATCTGCTGGCGATGCTGTTCAAGCTCTGGCGCAAGCCACTGATCCAAGACCTCACGAACCGACTCATCTGGTCCCCGTTTGCGGTTGCCGTTCCAAATGGCGACCCCTGTGGAATCCACAAGAGCCGCTTTGAGACTGGAACTACCCAGATTGATGACGAGGACGGAGTCCCTCATCAGCGCACATCGCAGTTGATCTCCACGTTGAGAGGGTCGACGTTCCAGATGTTGTTGCAGTATTCCGCGATGGAACGGTCGGATGAGAAGAAGCCGGTTCGCGCTGTGTTGAGCACAGACATCCGGTTCCAGTGCATGCGATCGGTCCAGGCACGGCTGACGGCTTCCTGGGCTTGGACGTAATCCGCGTAATCCGCCATCACGAAGAACGGATCATTGCCGGTGAGGTTGTCGAGTAGAGGACGGAAGAGCTCTCCATCCCCATTGCTGAAATGCCCCAGTTCAATCAGGCGCAGGGCCTCTTGTAATTCAGGAATCAGCTGAATCACATCTTTGGGGCGGTAACCCTCGTTTTTCAGGGCCTGAATTTCATCCACTGTTTTGCCAAACAGGAAGAAGTTCTCAGCACCAACGAGGTCGCGGATTTCAACATTGGCGCCGTCCAGGGTGCCAATGGTGAGTGCACCGTTCATCGCGAATTTCATGTTTCCGGTGCCGGATGCTTCTTTACCGGCGGTGGAAATCTGTTCGGAGAGATCGGAGGCGGGGTACACCTGCTCACCGAGTTTCACGTTGTAGTCAGGCAGGAAGACCACCCGCAAACGGCCATCCATATCCGGATCAGCATTGATGGTTTCGGCAATGCCATTGATGAAGCGGATGATCAGTTTGGCCATGTAGTAGCCCGGTGCCGCCTTGCCACCGAAGATCACGGTGCGCGGTGCCATGCCNTCGCCCTGGCCGTTCTTGATACGCAGGTATTGGGTGATCACCTGCAGGGCATTCAGGTGCTGCCGTTTGTACTCATGGATCCGCTTGACCTGCACGTCAAACAGGCTGGAGGGGTCAACGAGAACACCGGTATTGCGATGGATGTAGCTGGCGAGCTTGCGCTTCACCGACAACTTGGTGCTGCCCCAGTGCTCTAGGAATCCAGAGTCGTTCTGACGCTCCTCGAGCTTGCGGAGGTTCTCCATATTGGAGATCCAGTCCGGTCCGACATGCTCATCGAGTAACGAGGACAGTTCGGGGTTGGAGAGGGCGACCCAACGACGCGGGGTGACGCCATTGGTGACGTTGGTGAACTTCTCAGGCCAGAGATCGGCAAATTCGGGAAGCAGATCGGTTTTGACCAGTTCCGAATGAAGGGCNGCNACTCCGTTGACATGGTGCGCTCCNATGGTGGCGAGGTGGGCCATGCGGACGGCCTTGCTGCCCTCTTCGTCGATGATCGACAGCTTGCGCTGGATCGCATCATTGCCCGGATAGCGCAGACGAACCTGTTGAAGGAAGCGTCGGTTGATTTCGTAAATCAGCTCCAGGTGGCGCGGTAGGAGGCTGCTGAAGAGATCGAGGTCCCATTTCTCGAGGGCTTCCGGCAGCAGGGTGTGGTTGGTGTAAGCCACGGAACGCGAGGTGATGTCCCAGGCCTTGTCCCACTCCATATGACGGTCATCGATCAGCAGCCGCATCAGTTCCGCCACGGCGATCGCCGGGTGGGTGTCATTGAGCTGAACNGTCCAGTAGTTGGGGAAGTCCTCNACGGNCAGGCCNCGGTTGTCGAGGCTGCGCAGCATGTCCTGCAGGGAGCAGCTGACGAAGAAGTGCTGCTGCTTCAGGCGAAGCCGACGCCCTTCATCCGTGCCGTCATTGGGGTAGAGCACTTTGGAGAGCGTTTCGCTGCCAACCTTCTCTTCCACGGCGCCGTAGTAGTCGCCGATGTTGAAGGCGTAGAAGTCAAAGCTTTCGGTGGCATCGGCACGCCAGAGCCGCAGCCGATCACAGATATTGACGCGGTACCCCAACACCGGAACATCGTGGGGGATGCCGATGGCATGTTCGGCGGGAATCCAGCGTGAGCGGTAGTTGCCTTTGTCGTCGATATAGCTCTCTGTGCGACCACCAAAGCCAACAAAGCAGGCCTCATCAGGTTGGGGCAGCTCCCACGGCCAGCCACCTTTGAGCCATTTGTCGGTGATTTCCACCTGCCATCCGTCGCGGATGAGTTGGTCGAAGATGCCGAATTCGTAGCGGATTCCGTAGCCGGTGGCTGGAATCTTCAGGCTGGCCAGCGACTCCATGTAGCAGGCGGCAAGGCGACCGAGGCCGCCGTTGCCTAGCCCTGGCTCTTCCTCCACTTCCAGAATTTGCTGGATCGAGTCGATCCCGAATTTGCTCAGGGCTTCTTCGGCTTCCTTTTGGATGCCAAGGTTGAGCAGATTGTTGTTGAGCTGCGGGCCAATCAGGAATTCCGCAGAGAGGTACGCGACATTTTTTTGCGGGTGGGCCCGCATCGCTTCCATCGTTGCCAGATAGCGCATCATCAGGCGGTCGCGCACCGCGTAGCTCAGCGCCATGTAGAGGTCATGGCGACTCGCCGTTGGAGCCAGCTTTCCGAGCGTGAAGAACAGGTGCTCGGTCATGCCGTCCAACACACCCTTGGCGTCCAGACCAGCCCGTTCCGGGTCGGCGTAGCACCGGGGAGTTGGGAGGTGCAGATCGATGGGTTGAGAGGTTGTCATGTCGACAAAAAAGCGGGGGGGAAATAACAACTCCCCCCCCGGAGAGGTGGAGTCCTGAACTGATGCTGATCAGCTATGGCCGAATGTCCACCGCCAGTTGTTGATTTCCGGAGCATCCATGCCGTGGGTGTAGGCATAAGCGCGGTGCTTTTGGATCTCGTCCTTCATCCGCTCTTTGACGTGAGCGGCCCGGGAACCAAGGGAGTCAACCCTGTCAATCATGCCGACGGCGAGGTAATTCGCCGTTTGCCAGTAGGCATCGAGTGCCTGGAGTTCGTCGTCTTCAGGGGCGGCGAGGCTGTTCAGCGTTGTCTGATGGGGCGCGGTCGTCATGGGTCGCGATGCGGCGATGCCTGGGAATGCACCCACAGTCCGTGGCGTGCTATCAACGCCCGGATCATGCGGTTAAGCGGAACGTAGCCATCATTTTTTGACCTGCCTGCGCCCGAAACTGATTCGGATCAATCCGGCTCATCCGTTCGAACAGGACCACCTCACGGACAGTTTTGCGGCATATTCGCCATTAAGGTCGGCGCATGAGCTGCGCGGCCTGATGCTTCTGCCCACTCTGCTGAGTGAAATCAGCAGTCATGACCTCGAGGTCGCCGAAACGTTGATCGGCGTCCTGCGTTTCATCTTGATTTTTGTCGCCGCCAGAACACTTGCTGAAGTGTTGGTGCGCTTTGAGTTGCCCACCATTTTGGGCGAGCTGCTGGCTGGTGTGATTATTGGTGCCTCTGGTCTGCACCTTCTTGTGCCCCCAGAAACTCAGGTGCAGCTGAGTGGGGTCTTCACCGATACCATCGCCGGTTTGGCGCATATTCCCGGTGAGGAGGTCTCCTCGGTGTACAACGAGACCTTCGGCGCGTTGAGATCGGTCTCCAACCTTGGCTTGTATTCACTTCTTTTCCTAACCGGGCTGGAAAGTGAATTGGATGAACTGATGGCGGTGGGTGTCCAAGCCTTCTCTGTCGCCGTTGTGGGTGTGGTTCTTCCCTTTGCGTTGGGCACCCTCGGCCTGATGGCCATCTTTCATGTGGATCCAATCCCGGCCATTTTTGCTGGGGCTTCGATGACCGCCACCAGTATTGGAATCACAGCCAGTGTGTTTGGTGAGCTGGGCTATTTGCGGACCCGTGAGGGGCAGATTGTGATTGGTGCTGCGGTTCTCGATGACATCCTCGGCATCGTCATTTTGGCCATCGTTGTTTCCCTGGGAGCTGGAGGTTCCTTGGAGATTGCGCCGATCGTGCGCCTTGTGGTTGCTGCTGTTCTGTTTGTTGTCGTAGCGCTCCTTCTCAGCCGGAAAGCAGCCCCGGCCTTCGATTGGGTGATCGATCAACTCAAGGCACCTGGGGCCAAGCTGGTTGGGTCCTACTTGTTGTTGGGAGCCACTTGTTTTGCTGCAACGGCAATTGGCCTTGAAGCTGCCCTTGGTGCTTTCGCTGCGGGCTTGATCGCCAGTACGTCAAAACATCGCCATGAGATTCAAGCGGCCGTCATGCCCATCGTTGGCTTGTTCGCCACCGTCTTCTTTGTGCTGGTGGGGGCTGGCATGGATCTCTCCGTGATTAACCCATCGGATCCCGCCGCACGCTCTGCTCTCGTGGTTGCAGGGTTCCTGTTCGTCGTCGCAATTGTCGGCAAGGTGGCCGCCGGTTGGGCTGTGTTCAGTAAGGAGAAAACCAACCACTTGGTGGTTGGTCTCGGGATGATGCCCCGTGGAGAAGTGGGATTGATTTTCCTTGGCCTTGGAACCGCCTCAGGCCTTTTAAATCCGGGTCTTGAAGCAGCAATCCTGTTGATGGTGATCGGTACGACCTTCCTGGCACCTGTNNTGTTGCGCATTGTGCTCAAAGGCAAACCCCCCGAGGANGGNAACGAAGTTCCGGCCGAGCTGGCCGCTGATCCNATGGGTGGTGCGTCCTGACGTCAGTTAGGAGGTGCTGTCGTCCTGGGTTGCGAACANCAGGAGAAGACTCCACCCGATGGCGATCACCGCAAGGCTCGACGCCCATCCCGGACCAATGACCCAGCTGGCAATCAGTTGGGTCACCATCCCAACGGCCACAGCCAGCACTAAGGAACTCATGATCAGGGCTATCTGACGGCCCTGTTCAGGTAAAGGGCTTGTGGCCAGGCTGGCCTCAAACCGGCTCAGTGGACCGCTAAGGGGGATGTAGAGGGCGACGGCCCAGAGAACAGCACCGCGCCAGCTGCCTGGATCGGCGAGCGGTCCGCTCCACAGCTCGTCACTCAGCATCGAAGCAGTCCTGGTACATCTGCCTAGCATCGCTGCCCCCGCGCGTGATTGTGGACACGATCAGCTGGAGCCACCTTGGTCATTCGGTTCATGCCGTGGAACTGAGTCCGGAGAGCGATGTGAGCGATCGTCCGGCATTGCTTNTGGTTCATGGATTTGGTGCGTCCACAGACCACTGGCGGCACAACATTCCGGTTCTGGGCCGTACCCATTCGGTGCATGCCATCGATCTGCTCGGGTTTGGGCGCAGCGCTAAACCGGCCGAATTGCGCTACGGCGGGGCGCTCTGGCGCGACCAACTCGTGGCCTATGTGCGCGACCGGATTGGTCGTCCCACNGTGATTGCTGGGAATTCCCTGGGTGGATTTGCTGCATTGGCGGCGGGTGCGGCCCTCAAAGAGGACTGCGCTGGAGTGGTGCTCCTGAATGCTGCGGGGCCTTTCAGCGATGAGCAAAAGCCGCCAAAGGGGTGGGGGGCCATTGCCCGTCAAACAATCGGAACGGCTCTCTTACGCAGCCCAGTTGTGCAGCGTTTGTTGTTCGAAAACTTGAGACGGCCCGCCACAATCCGCCGCACNCTNAANCAGGTGTACGTCGACAAAACGAACGTTGATGACTGGTTGGTGGAGTCGATCCGACGACCATCCCTCGACCCCGGAGCCTTCGGGGTGTTCCGAACCGTGTTTGATATCCCCCGAGGGCAGCCGCTCGATGAACTGTTCGCTGAGCTCACGGCTCCTTTGCTTCTGTTGTGGGGGATCCGCGATCCCTGGATTAATGCGCCTGGACGTCGTTCCACCTTTCAGCGCCACGCACCAGANGCCACCACTGAGGTTGTTCTCGACGCCGGCCACTGTCCCCATGACGAGGTGCCCGATCAGGTCAATGCCGCTCTGTTGGAGTGGTTGGCCGGTCTGCGCTGAGAGCGGCGCTCGGTNGAGTCCTTGANCAGACTTGGTCAACGCGCTTGGNTGCTGATGGCTCTCACTGAGCAGACCTCCCCCTACGCCCACTGGGAGTTCGTCCATCCAAAGAGTGGTGACCGGCTGCGGGTCATCCCCGAGCGAGGTGGGCTGGTCAGCGAATGGTGCTGTGCAGGTCGGGAGGTGTTGTATTTCGACCAGCAGCGCTACGCGGACCCCACCNAGAGCATTCGTGGGGGCATTCCGGTGTTGTTCCCGATTTGCGGCAACCTTCCGGACGACCGTCTGGTCGTGAATGGTGTGGCACACACCCTTGTGCAGCANGGTTTTGCCAGGGATCTGCCATGGTCGCTCCAGCTATTGGATGACCAGAGCGGGATTCTGCTCAGCCTGGAGTCCAGCTCGCAGACNGAAGAGGCCTATCCCTTTGCCTTCCTGATCGAGATGGAGGTTCGCCCGCTCGATCACGCCTTAGAGATCAATGCCACNATCCACAACCGTAGCGGCGAGCCAATGCCGTTCAGTTTTGGCTTGCATCCGTATTTCCAGGTGAGCGATCTCGCGCGCACCCAACTCACTGGGCTGGCCGATCGTTGTTTGAATCATCTGGAGATGGCTTCAGCGGNCACGGCCACGCAGTTGGAGCATTTNGCTCAGGGGGTTGATTTCCTNTGCCAGCCGAATGGACCCGTCACGTTGATTGATGAGGACAACGGTTGGCAGCTGCAGCTTCAGCACCAGGCTCCCTTTGATCTGACGGTGGTCTGGACGGAGCCTCCTCGGCCGATGGTGTGTTTGGAGCCTTGGACAGGGCCGCGTCAGGCATTGCTGAGTGGAGATCGAAAGTTGGTGCTCGAACCCGGTGCCCATCACGCATTGTCCTGTCGTTACGCGCTTCTTTAACGTCAGCCCTGCACCCCGGGCAGACGTCCTCGGCAGAGCTGTTGTTGGGGATCAAACTGTCGCTTGACGGCTTCAATCACAGCTTTGGCGGGGGCATCACCCCAGGCGAGCAAGCGTTGATCNGGGGTGTCAGGTTGACGTAACACCATCAGTTGACCGTTGAGGTCTTGGACCCGGTCGCGGAGTGCTGCAACGGCATGGGCTGCGGNGGAGTCGTCTTCAGCAGACCAACCATCCCCGCAGCCTGCTCCTGCTGCCAAGTCCCACGACCAGCCTTTGAGAGCGCAGCGTTCTCGGCTCGCCAAGAGGTTGTGGAGGCTGGAGGGTGGCAGCATCACGCGAACCAGCCAGCGTCCACCCTTCATCGGCAGCGGGGGNTGAAGAGGGTGGACATCAGGNTGTTGGTCCACCGTCAGAGCGTGTTGCTCAGCGAGAGTCGCGATCCTGCTGAGTTGGGTCTGCACAGCGGAATCCGACACGCTGCTCACGAGCGCGCGGAGTTGCGTGGCTCCTCCTCCGCTGTCGATCCAGTCGAACCGTTCCGGCGTCAGGGTTGAGCGCAGAACCTCGGCACGCAAGCGCTCTTGGTTNGCCAAGGGNCCATCCAGGGTGATCGCACCATGGCTNGGTCGCATCGGCTGCACTCTCAACGTGAGCTCGGTGATCAAGGCCAAGCTCCCCCAGCTGCCGCAGAGCAAGCGCATCAGGTCATATCCAGCCACGTTCTTCACCACGCGGCCGCCGGCGTGGGCTTCCACACCGTCGCTGCGCAAGAGACCGATGCCGATGATCTGATCGCGAACCCCGAGATGACGTTGCCGCAGGCCGCCGGCCATTCCTCGAGCGACCAGGCCACCCACACTCCCGTTCGGTTGGCCGCCCCAGGGCGAGTCGATCGGGAGCCATTGACCGTGTTCGGCCAATAAGCCCTGGAGCTCATCCAGGGGAAGACCTGCTTCAACGGTGATGGTGAGGTCGTCGATGGCGTGATCGATGACGCGATTGAGGCCGCGGCAGCTGACGGTGGGATGCTCTGCATTGAGGCGAGGTCCCCACTGCAGACGCGTCCCAAGACCGCTGGGGATCCAGGGGGTTGAGGTTTGATGGAACTGGCGGACCAGAGCGATCAGCTCGTTGCGGTCCATGGGGAAATGGCTCACGCCACGATGGTGCCATGAAGGTTGTTGTGATCGATGACGACCCCACGGGGTCACAGACGGTGCATGGCTGTCCTCTTCTGTTGCGTTGGGATCCCCAGACCTTGCAGCAGGGATTGCGGCAACCCTCGTCTCTGATGTTTCTTCTGGCGGACACCCGTTCCCTCGATCCCGGGATGGCTGCAGTCCGTAACCAAGAGATCGCTGCCAATCTCGATGCTGCACTTCAGGCCGAGGGACTGCGTCGCGCCGATGTGCAGTTGGTCAGCCGTGGTGATTCCACCCTGCGCGGCCATGGNGTTCTTGAACCAAACGTCCTCCAGGACAGCTTNGGACCCTTTGATGCCACCTTGCATATCCCGGCCTTTTTGGAAGGTGGGCGAACCACGGTGGATGGTGTGCACCTCCTCCATGGAGAACCGGTGCATACGACCCCCTTCGCCAGGGATCGTCTGTTCGGTTACAGCACCAGTGTGTTGTCGGCTTGGCTGGAGGAAAAAAGCCAGGGCGCCATTCCTGCTGAAACGGTGCAGTTGGTGAGTGCATCGGAGTTNAACCAGGCCAGNGATCAGGGNCTTGATGCNTTGGTCGATCGGTTGCGTGCGTTCAGCGCCAACACGGCGGTGGTGGTCGATGCNGAACGCCAGGAGCAGCTTTCTGCCNTGGCCGCGGCCATCAGCGCGTTGCAGCAGGAGAAGCGNTTTCTGTTCCGGTCGGCTGCGAGTTGGGTGAAGGCGTTGGCGGATCCTGGGCCGCAACCGCTGGATGCCANGGGTTTGGCTGGNTTACGCCGACGCTCGCCAACCGGTTCGGCGTGGCCGGGCTTGGTGATGGTGGGTTCCCATGTGCCACTGGCGGATCAACAGTTGNAATGCCTGCTCACGCAACCGAGCTGNCGNGGGATTGAGCTCCCCGTTCCCCGGATTGCCCGGGTTTTGGATGGCCCCATGGCTGATTTGTTGCTGCGNGATCTCAAGAGGGCTTGGCAGCAACAGATCACCGAGGTTCTGGATCAGAACCAGACCCCTGTGTTGTTCACCAGTCGTGGTGAATTGACGTTTGCGCGTGAGCAAGATGGTCGACGCTTCTCCAAGGCGCTGGCTCAAGTGATGGGGCAGTTGGCGGCTGGGGTGTCCGCNCGCCTTGGCTATTTGATCNGNAAGGGCGGAATCACCACCCAAACCCTGCTGTCTGAAGGGTTGGGTGTGGAATCNGTTCAGCTTGAGGGACAGTTACTGCCAGGGTTGTCGCTGGTGCGGCCGTCATCCGGGTCTGCGGCGGACCTACCGATCCTGACCTTCCCCGGCAATCTCGGTGAGACCGACACGCTCCTGGAGGCCTGGCAGCTGATGCAGACCTGCTGAAGCAGNCAAGAGTTCCATCGGGTGGTGCACCTGAGCGCGCTCACCAAGGTGATGGCGCAATTGCAGGGTGCAACCGATGTTGGCGCTGGCCACGACCGACGCACCGGTTTGAGTGAGGTCGTTGGCCTTGATCCGCCCTAGTTCGGCCGCCTCGTCTGGCTGAACCAGGTTGTAGATCCCTGCGCTGCCACAGCAGACGCCAGCTTCCATGGCCTCCCGCAACTGGATCTCGGGTATGGCTCGCAGGAGTTGACGTGGCTGGGCTTGGATCCCCTGGCCATGGATCATGTGGCAGGCGTCATGCATGGCCACGGTGGTTGGCAGCGCCTGCAGACGGTCCCGGAAGTCGTCGCTGAGCCCCTGGTCGGCCAGAAATTCCTGAACGTCCTGCACGGGAGCCTTGAATTGCTCCTGGTCTCCAAGAATCTCGCCATAAGCCTTCATGGTGTGGCCGCAGCCAGAGGCAGCGACCAACACAGCATCGAGGTCTCCTTCAATGGAGTTCATGCTGGCCACGAGGTCTGCNGCGAGCTGACGGGTGAGCCCGAGTTCCCCTTGGTGATGACTGACGGCACCGCAGCAACCCTGGTCCTGCGGGATCACGACCTCGAAGCCATTGGCCTGGAGCACGCGCACGGTGGCNGTACTCACGCTTGGATCGAAGCAGCGCTGGACGCAACCCAGAAGTAGGGCCACNCNTCCGCGATACGGACTGGTGGCTGGGTTGATCAGTGGCAAGCAGTCGTTGAACGTCTCAGCCGATAGAGGCGGCAACAGTTGTTCCATCGCTTCGATCCCCGGTCCGAACAACCGGGTCAGCCCCGAGCGGCGAGCCAGTGTTTGCAGGGGTGTGCCNGAATAGGCCCGCAATGGTTGAAGGAGGGCCCTGAGCCGGCTTGGGTAGGGCAGCACCTGCAGCAGNAGCTGCCGAAAACTGATTTGCCAGCTGCTGCGCAGATTGGCCTGGTTGAGTTTGGGGCGGGTCGCTTCGATCAGTTGGTCGTAGCGGACGCCTGAGGGGCAGGCGGAGACACAGGCGTAACAGCCAAGGCAGGTGTCGAAATGACTGGCGACGGTGGCATCGAGCTCCAGTTCCCCCGCTTCGATCGCCCTTAAGGCATGAATCCGGCCGCGAGGGGAATCCATCTCGCTGGCCAGCACTCTGTAGCTGGCACAGGTGGGCAGGCAGAAGCCGCAGTGCACACAGGGATCAGCAGCACCAGGTGGCAATCCAGGCAGTGCCGTTGGGCTGGTGGCAGGGGATTCCGTCATGGCCAAAGTCTGGCGCGCCAGCCCGTGTCGGTGTCAGAAGCGCTGGATGATCGCCTCGGCGAAGCCACTGCAGCNCACTGGATCCACTTGAGGTTCCATGAGTCTGGCGAGGTCATAGGTGACCTGTTTGTCGGCAATCGCGGCGCTCAGTCCCTTGGTCACCAGGTCGGCAGCCTCTTGCCAGCCCAGAAACTCCAGCATCATCACGCCGCTCAGAATCACGGATCCTGGGTTGATCCGATCGAGGCCGGCGTGTTTTGGTGCCGTGCCATGGGTGGCCTCAAAAATGGCGGCGGTTTCGCCGATATTGGCGCCGGGCGCCATGCCAAGGCCGCCCACCATCGCAGCAGCGGCATCGGAGATGTAGTCGCCGTTGAGATTCAANGTGGCCAGGATCGAGTACTCCTGAGGACGGGTTTGGATCTGCTGGAAAATGCTGTCCGCGATGCGGTCGTCGACCAGCACCATTTGCTTCCACTTCCCATTGCCATGGCTGACGCCGATGGCATCGATGACGGCTTGAACTTCCGCATCGATGTCAGCCTTTTTTTCCGGGGTGAGGCTGTCGTATCCCGGTTCAATCATGCGGGCGTTGGCCTGCGCACTCAGGGACGAATCCTGTTCGAGGTTCCCGAGGATCCAGCTCTCCCGTTCGGTGATGCAGACGTCGCGGAATTCGGTTGTGGCGAGNTCGTAACCCCAGTCACGGAAGGCACCCTCCGTGAATTTCATGATGTTGCCCTTGTGGACCAAGGTCACGTGGCGCTTGTCGCCTTCGAGACGTAGGGCGTGCTGAATCGCCTTGCGGATGTGCCGCTGGCTGCCGTGTTTACTCACCGGCTTGATCCCGATGCCTGAACCTTCGGGAATTTGGCGCTTGCCGAGCTTCCCATTAGCAGGAATCACCACCTCGTTTAAGTGGCGTCGCAGCTCTTGGCCGACGGCATCGTCGGCTTCCCACTCCACCCCCATATAAATGTCTTCGGTGTTTTCCCGATAGACGATCACGTCGAGATCCTGGGGACGTTTGTGGGGACTTGGAGTTCCCTCGTAATAACGACAGGGTCGAACGCAGGAATAGAGATCNAAAATTTGCCGCAGCGCCACGTTCAGGGAGCGGATGCCGCCGCCCACCGGTGTGGTGAGCGGTCCCTTGATGGCGACGCCATAGGTGCGAATCGCTTCGAGAGTGTCCTCGGGGAGGTATTGATAGGTGCCATAGAGGTCGCAGGCTTCATCACCGGCGAAGACCTTGAACCATTCGATTGTCTTCTTGCCGCCATAGGCCTTTGCAACGGCCGCATCGAGCACTTTCTGGGTGGCGGGCCAGATGTCAACACCGGTNCCGTCGCCNCNGATNAATGGGATGATCGGGTTGTCNGCCACGACCGGTTGACCGTTCTCGAAGCGGATNGGTGTGCCCTTGGCGGGGGCTGTGAGCTTCTCGAACTGGGCCATAGCGGTTGGTCGGGCGTCAGCAGAGCGAGCCTATGACTGAGCGGGCAGCCTTACGGTTCAGTCGGTAGCAGACGGGCTTCGATGGCGAGCGATGCGCTTTGGGTNGTGGCGGCCTGCTTCAACGAGGAGACGGTCATCCCCCGCTTCATCGATCAGGTCATGGTTTTGCCGGAGGTNGACCGNTTGTTGTTGATCGACGATGGATCGTCCGATGGAACGGTCTCGGTGATTCGTCGATGGCAACGGGACAACCCCAACTCCTCCGTGACTCTGTTGGAACTCACCCGCAATTTCGGCAAGGAGGCGGCGATGCTTGCTGGGTTGGACCATGCCATTGGCCAATGCTCCGCTGCGGTTTTAATCGATTCCGATTTGCAGCACCCACCGGAACGGATTCCAGCGATGGTGCAGGCCTGGCGCGATGGCGCCGAGGTGGTCACGGCCGTTCGGGACGATCGCGATGAAGAATCGCGGATGAAGGTGGCCACGGCGTCGTGGTTCTATCGCGTGTTCAACCGCCTGGTGGATTCGATTCAGTTGCAGGAGGGGGCTGGTGATTTCCGATTGCTCTCCGCCCCTGTGGTGGAGGCGGTCACCCAGATGCGCGAAGCCACGCGTTTCTCTAAGGGGTTGATGCCGTGGACTGGCTATCGCAGTGTCGAGATTTCGTACCGCCGAGTGGCGCGCTCCGGTGGCCAGACCTCATGGAGCTCCTACAAGCTTTGGCGTTACGCCCTTGATGGGATTTTCTCCTTCACNGTGAAGCCTCTCAAGGTGTGGGGAGTGATCGGTGCGCTGATCTCGGTACTGAGTTTTCTGTATGCAGCCTTGATCGTGCTGCGAACGGTGATCTCGGGAGTTGATCTCCCGGGCTATGCCTCGCTGATCGTGGCGATTTTGTTTTTGGGCGGGATTCAGCTGATCGGTCTAGGTGTGCTCGGGGAATACATCGGTCGGATTTACATCGACGTCAAACGGCGACCCCACTACTTCATCCGTGCCGTGCATGAGCCCTAAGGGCTTTCCATTCCTCTTGGCGCCATGGTGAGGCAAAAAACACCGAGGAGAGATCAAACCCGTCTTGCTTCAATCCGTCGGCGCTGCCTTCTGCCGCTGGATGCGCCAGCAGGAGGGCTGGCCCCAATCCACGTCGTCGATGGGTGGTTTCGAGCGCCTCGAGTGAGCGGATGAGTGGGAGGCCGGCCATGCGTCCGGTGAAGAGAACCCCAGCGAAGGCCGTGTTGGTGCCGATGCCATGGGCGAGCAGTTTGGGCAGTGCCAGAGCGGAGAGAACTTGCAAAACGATCCATTTCAAGAGGCCACCGCTGCGGACGGCTGTGCTCCAATCACGCCAGGGCAGATGCGTCGGCAGTGGCTCTGCCGTCGTCCGGATCCAGTCGATCTGGAGCTCGTCGGCCAGGTTGAGAACAGTGCTCAGCACCACTGGAACCAGATGGATGTGCTGATGCCCATCCAGGCGGATTCTGGTTTCACCGGTGAGGTCCCGATAGCGCGTGACCTGACGTCGGATGCTGTGCTCAAGCTGGGGACGGATCCGTCGTTGCTGTTGAGGCAGCAGTGAGGCCAGCAGCATTTGGCCAAAACTGGCTGGCAGGTCTGGACCTGAGGATTGATCAGGCCCTTCCGTCAGGCAGAGATGTAGACAGAGGGAGCGGGGGCGATTCAAGGCTCGCCAAGCCATGGCTGCTGATCGGGCTGTAGGGCCGTCCACCAGCAGGCTGGCCCCATCCACATGCCCAGAGCGCGCCAGTTCGAGGATGGCGGCATCAACGCCCGCCGCCAGACCGAGGTCGTCGGCATGCCAGAGAGGCGACTCGAGGGTTTTCCGACGGCGCCGTGCGGTGAATTGCGCCGCACGACTCCAAATCAAGGCGTTGAGGACCGTGGGTGTAAACACCAGCACCAGATCGCGCGCCGTTTGCTGCAGGACACCGGACAGCAGCAGGGGCAGAACGCCGCAGACGCTCAAATTGACGGCGTATTGCAGCAGCAACCAACGGCGGGCGAAGCGTTGCCCGCCGGTTTCTTCCCGGAACGTGAGCAAGGCATGGCCGAGATAGCCCGCGATCGAGGCGGCGAGGAAGGCGATCGGGTTGGCCANCCATTCAGCCANGATNAGGCTGAGTCCCCGAAGGACGCCGTAGTGGATGGCAGCCGCCACAACGCCAACTGCGCCGTANCGAGCCAGACGGTTGAGTTTTTGNAGCGTTTTCGTTTGACGCGTCCTCATCGACGGGGTGCTGCACTTTGAGCGTTGAGCAACGCGTCCACGAGCCTCCAAGCGCTGTGGTCATAGCGCTGAACAAAATCGCTGAAGCTGTCTGCTGCTTCACCGTCGGCGCTGTCTGAGATCACGCGCAGCACGAGCCACGGCACACCTTCTTGTTCCGCNACCTGGGCNACCGCAGCCCCNTCCATTTCCACNGCTTGCAGGTCGGGAATGTCAGCGCGGAGCTGGCTGAGAACCGCTGCATCGTTGATGAATTGATCACCGGTGCCGATGAGGCCACGTCGCGGTGCGCCGAAACCATCGAGTGAACCGTTCCGATAGCTCTGCTCTAGGGCGGTCTGAGCCCACTGANCCCAAGCTGCATNCGGTTGCAGGCGATCGCGGTTCAGCGGCGGCAGCGTGAAGCGTGGGNATAGCGGACTGGCGTCCATGTCGTGCTGGATCACGCCGGAGGCCAGCAGCACGTCCCATTGCCTGAGGTCAGGATTCGCCGCTCCTGCGACTCCGGTAAACANCAGGAGATCCAGCGGNTCCTCNGCTGGAGTGGAGGCGAGTAATCGTGTGGCGGCGCGGGCGGCGCAGACCTTCCCCCAACCGCTCCACGCCAGGCTGAGCTGGATGGGTGGCGCCCCGTCTGGTCCGTTCCATCGACAGCGGTGCAAGGTGAAGTCCCCATGGCAGCGCTCATCCACGGTCTCCAGATGGGTCAGGTCGGAGCCGATCTCCTCCGGCATTGCGCTGAGCAGGCCGATATGCAGCGGGCGTGTCATGGTTCCGTGAACCTGGNTCAACCGTAACGGCGCCCCCTCGACAACCCCTCAACAATGGGTAGAGCTCATGGGGATGACAGGTTGAACGCTGGTGAGTCTGTTCAAAGCGTTGCGCAGATGCAGGCGCTGGCCTCCACGGTCACCCTTGTGCGGCAATATTTTCCAGCTGCTCGCCCGAATCTCAAGCCCTGGCGCGACGANGCGCAGACCCGTGAGTGGTCNGAACCGGAATCCCTCGACCTGGCCTTTCATTTCCCCGGCTGGAGCCCCCGTTTGGAGTGCCGCAGTCTGTTAATGCAGCTCCGCTTCTGTCCGTCGCAGTCCGACTCCCTTCAATTGCTCGGTGTGTTGATGCGAGGGATGACCTACGACGGCGAGCGATGGCGACTGGCCACCGTTGGTGATTGGCAACCGGTCGGTTCGCATTTGCCGCAAGCGGAGCAGACGCAGTACTTAAAGCAGATTTGCCGCGATCTCTTCGATCTGTTCCAGTCCGCTGGCTCTGCCACAGACGCTCTCCCGTAACCCTTCGCAACGCTCAAGGCCACCCTCCCGTGGACTGCTTATAGGGTCCTGCTATCGGTCCAATTAACAAGCATTCATGTCCGTTGCACTGGCTGCCCAGATCCGTGAAGGCACGAAAAAGTCTCACACCATGGCCGAAAACACCGGCTTTGTGAGCTGCTTCCTGAAAGGAGTGGTCGACAAAGCCAGCTATCGCAAGCTCGTGGCAGACCTCTATTTCGTCTACGAGGCGATGGAAGAGGAGATCGACAAGCTCGGTGATCATCCGGTTGTTGGGCCGATTGGTAAGAAGGAGCTCAATCGTCGTGAATCTCTCGAGCAAGACCTCACCTATTACTTCGGTGAAGCTTGGAAGGAGCAGATTCAGCCGTCTCCGTCTGCAGCGGCGTACGTCGAACGGATTCACGCTGTCGCCAAGGAGTCCCCTGAGCTCTTGGTCGGCCATCACTACACCCGCTACTTGGGTGATCTGTCCGGTGGCCAGATCCTCAAGAACATCGCCCAGAAGGCGATGAATATGGATGGCGACGATGGTCTTCGCTTCTACGTCTTCGATGACATCGCTGATGAGAAGGCGTTCAAGACCAACTACCGCGCTGCCATGGACAACCTCCCGATCGATCAGGCCACAGCCGATCGCATCGTTGAGGAAGCCAACCATGCCTTCCACCTGAACATGAATATGTTCAAGGAACTGGAAGGCAATCTCGTTGCCGCCATTGGCAAGGTCCTCTTCGGTTTCCTGACTCGCCGTCAGCGGGCTGGCAGCACCGAGGCCGCCGCCGCTTGAGTTTTCGCTGGTGCCCACCGAACTGATTCGTTTTCTGGTCCCCGGGACCAGCCGTCGCTTTCGTTGTGGTGGGCTCAGCGTTGAGTTGCAGACCGCAAATCTGGTTGGACGGTGCTGTCCAACCGAGATCGTGACCTATCGCGAGCGTTGTCAGGATCACGCGTTTTTGGATGACCTTCTACGCCGTGAATCCGTTCGAGATGAGGTGATTTGGATTGTGAGCTGGGGGTTCGATGTCCCTCGGCTTATTCACGCCTTGAAGGGTCATCGCGTGGCTTACCACGCCCATAGCAGTGGCTATGGATTTGACCTTCCACCTGGTGTTCCCGTGCTGGCAGTGAGTCGAAACACGTTGGGCTACTGGGGGAATCGAGCACCGCGTAACCCGCTGTATCTCGTGCCCAATGCCCTTGAAGCCCAGTGGATTGATCGGGGAGATCGCTTGGGCTCAGGCTCCCGTTCAATCGATGTTCTTGTCCAAGCGCGCAAGAGCAGCAGCTATGTGATGCATGTGTTGGTCCCCGCTCTACAGCGTGCAGGGCTGACGGTGGAGATTCAAAGCGGTTGGGTGGACGACCTTGTGGACCTGTTCAACCACTCCACAGTTGTTCTCTACGACTCGGCCGAATACTGGAGGGGGAGGGGAGTGAGTGAAGGATTCGGTTTGCCTCCGTTGGAAGCGCTGGCTTGCGGTTGCGTGGTGTTCACTAGCCTCAACCATGCGCTGGCAGATCATTGCGACCCCGGCTTGATGGTGCATCAGATCGGTTGCGGTCGTCTGGATTGGGATGTCAGCAGGATTCAACAGGCCGTCGTTGATCCCAAGGGTTGGCGTGCTTTGCCCACGCGTTTGGAGCAGGTGTTGGAGGACAGTGGAGAAGCAGCATTGCAGCGGCGTTGGCTCCATGCTCTTCAGGCCTTGGATGGTTTGCAGAATTCGGTTGGTCCTTATCTAACGTCGCCACCAACATGGAGACTGCGTCTTCAGCAAGGGTGGCGCCGTGTCTTAAGGGTGGTCGAACGGTTGCCCGGCTGGCCTTTCTGATTCGTGCTCAGATCAGTGGACTCCTAGGGTCAACCCAAGGAATCAATTACTGGTTCTGCCCTGAAGAGCATGAGCCGACAGTGGTACCGCTAATGAAGGTGCAGAGCCAGACCTGGAGAGATCTTTCCGCGTTACTNAGTAAACTTCCCATACGCCGGAAGAGACAGGTTGCAGTTGTCTTGGCGGCATCATTTTTTCAGGGTCTTCTAGATATTCTCCTGATNGCATTCCTGGCGCGATTTGTTGGCTTGTTTTCTGGGGCCCAATTGGAGGATCGCTTGCCAGGGGTTTTGGTTTTTGGTGGTGGATTTCTTGACCAGACCGGTTGGTTGTTGGCCCTGCTGATTGGTTCGTTTTGGTTGACATCAGCTGTCCGCTTTTTGGTAGCTCTAATGCAAAGTATGTTGAGTGCCGAGATTTGGAATGATCTGGTTAATCAGGTCTATCGCAATGTTCTTTTGCAGCGTTATGAATTTTTTATTCAGAACCGTACTGCTAATTTATCTGAAAAATTCAACCGTATTCTAAATAGTGTTTCAACTAAAGTTGTAAGTCCTTTAATCGCGATTGCGGGCAATGCATTGTCAGTCTCATCGCTGTTGATCGGGGTGGTCTTTGTGCTCGGTTGGCGAGCCATGATGATTTTTATTCTGATGCTTATAGCCTATGCGTTTGCATCGCTTCTGATCACGCCTTATCTAAGGCTCGCTACAAAGCAGCGTGTTCGTTATGGGCGTCGTATTAATCTTTTGCTGATGGAGTCGTTGCGTTCCATTCGTGATGTTCACTTATATTCTGCTGATCCCTATTTTGTTTCTAGGTTTTCTTCTGATGGAGTTATTGCAAAGCGATATGATCGGCTAACCCGTCTCCTGCCAGATGTACCAAGATTTTTTATTGAGCCAGCGGGCGTATCTATTCTCTTTTTGATCGGTTTGGCGCCAGCCGTGCTGCAAGGAAGCCCTGAAGAAGTTCGTAACGTAATACCTGATCTCTTTGCGATTCTTTTTACTTTGTTAAAAATTTCTGCGCCTTTGCAGAATACTTTTCGAAGTTTGAATCGTCTGCGGGGTGGTTTGCCAGAGATTAGAGATGCTCTTGACTTGCTCGAGCTTAGGCAGGAGCGGCTGACGTTGGCATCTAAGGGTGTCTCCACGCCTGAGGGTTTGATGCCGCGGCGTCTCATTCAGCTCAGTAATGTGAGTTTCGCTTATCAGAAAACAGAGCGTTTTGTTATTGAGTCGGTGAATATTTCGATTCCTGTCGGCTCCCGTGTGGCGCTCGTAGGTAGAACCGGAAGCGGTAAAACTACTATTGCGCATCTCTTGCTTGGTTTACTTCAGCCAACGTCAGGGCAGTTGATGCTTGACGGCATCCCTGTTAGTGATTTGGATGTGCCTGCATGGCAAGCCAATTGTGCTCTAGTCCCCCAGGATATTCGGATTCTCGATGGAAGTATTCGGGAAAATGTTGCCTTTGGTGCGGAATTAGAACAAATCGATGATGGTGACGTTTGGGCTGCTTTGGAGACAGCGCAGTTCGATGATGTTGTCGTGCAAATGCCCTATGGTCTTTACACCATGGTTGGTGAGAACGGCATCAAATTATCGGGCGGACAGCGTCAACGCCTCTCTCTTGCCCGTGCTTTTTATCGCGGTGCACGAATTTTGTTGCTAGATGAAGCTACTAGCGCTCTCGATAGCAAAACGGAATATGACTTAATGCAGGCGCTTGATCTCGTTGGTCGGCGCTGCACAACGATTGTGATCGCGCATCGCTTGACGACAGTGAAGAAGTGCGATCACATCTTGGAAATCCGCGACGGCAGAATCGCAGCTTCTGGCAATTTTGAGGAACTTTGCGCCATATCTCCCTCGTTTCGGGAGATGAATCGACTCGGCGATAGTGGCTGAATCTGCCTATGGCTGACTTCATAATTTTGTCGACGGCGGACTGGAATCATCCGCTTTGGACTAACAAGCAGCACACCGCTCTGGCCTTGGCGCAAGAGGGGCACCGTGTCCTTTATGTCGAGTCTCTTGGCTTGCGAACTCCAAGGGTTGCTGGCCGAGATGCGCGTCGGATTTTGCGGAGGGTCCTGCGCATGGTTCAACTACCTCGTCAGGTCGCGCCTCGGGTCTGGGTGTGGTCTCCACCGGTTTTGCCTGGTGGGCAGACCGGCTTTCCATTGGTGCTCAATCGCGTCTTACTCCAGCGTGGTCTTGCCTTTATGGCTTTGTGGCTCGATTTTCAGCACTGGATTCTCTGGACATATAACCCTCTAACTGCCCTGTATTTGAACCGACATAGTAATAATCCCAGGATTTACCACTGTGTTGATCGGATTCAGGATCAACCATGTATGCCTGCTGACCGGATTGATGCCTGGGAGAGACGACTTAGTGCTGAGGTTCAGGTGGTATTTACTACTTCTCCCGAATTGCAAGTTAGCCATCGTCGATGGAATTACCACACTTATTTCCACGGCAATGTCGCCGATTTTCAGCATTTCAATCGGGCTCTGCATCAGCCCTTTCTTGCTTGCCCTGAGCCATTGAAGGCTATCCCTCGACCCAGGTTGTTGTTTACGGGAGCCATCGATGCCTACAAGCTTGATTTGCCGCTGTTGGTCACGCTGGCAACGGCCCATCCCGGTTGGTCGTTCGTACTGGTTGGTCCAGTGGGTGAAGCCGACCCAAGCACGGATGTAGCTGCGTTGAAGAAGTGCCCAAATGTGTCTTTGGTGGGCTCTCAGCCATACCAGGATCTGCCGGCATGGGCGGCTCATTCCGATCTGGCATTGCTGCCTCTGCAGCAAAACGGGTATACGCGCCACATGTTCCCGATGAAGTTCTTCGAATATTTGGCTGCAGGTTTGCCTGTAGTTGGCACGGCGATCCCTTCACTGAGCAGCCATTCGGATGTGGCGTGGCTCTGTAAACCAGAGGCTGTCGCCTTTGCTGCTGCGATTGATCGGGCTCTCCAGGGGCAAGGGCCGTCACTGTTGCAGCGCCTGGCATGTGCACAAGCCAATACCTACAGCACGCGTACTCACTCGATGCTGGAGCTGCTACGTCGCGTCGGCGTGTTTGCTGAGGCTGAACAGGGCAATCCTCAGCGTTCTCGTTTGCATCGTTCCCGCTTGGATCGCGCCAACGCTTGGATGGTGTCACCGCTGGTCAAGTGGGTGGGCTGGATGGCAGATCGCCTCGTGAGCCTCGGTTGTGCTAACAGCCTCACCCGGTTGTTCTGTTCTTTGCAGAGTCATGGTTGGCTCCTACCGGATCTCCAGAGTCGTCTGGTCTTTCTGCTGGTGCAGAACGGTTCTCACACCGAGGCGCTTGCTGTTTTGGAGCACCTTTGGCAGGTGCATGGGCGCGTGGATGCGATCAAGCGTCTGTTGTTCCGCCGAGGTTCTCGTCCTCAGGACACTTATCAGGTGTTGGAGATGTTTGAAGTGTTTGCGGCTAGCAATATCCTTCCAGAGCACATCACTGGCTATTGCCGGGTTGTCTTTGCCCATCGCAGCGTCGATCTTGATGACCCACTTCTTATGGGTCGGGCTCTCTTGAGCATCGCAGCGTTGGCCAAGCGGCTTGAAGTGGATCCAGACACGATGGTCTGTCTGAGGGACAACCGGCGCAATCGGTTCAAGATGTTGGTGTCCTGCTACTCCGCTCTGGTGCGATTGCACCTGGTGCTGGGTGATTGGGCGGCTCTGAAGCAGGTGGGACGAGAGGGGCTGCGGTTGATGCAGCGGTTGGATCGAGCTGCGATTGATGCAAATACCTCCTATCGGATGACACGCAACTGCCTGCGGGTGCTCAGCATCTCGGCCCTCGAGGCTGTTGACAGTAGGGATCCTGATTTGCTCGCCGCGGTGACCAACGAAATGGAGGCGCAGCACAGTCACATTCATAATCCATTTTTCGATGACCACCCTGCACAGGAGGACCATCGCCGGTTCGCGTCCTTGATGATCGAGGCCGTTCATTCCCTCCAGCCATCACTTACATCAGGATTGGATGCTGGTAGTTGTGATGCTTTGGGGAGACTTATGGTGCTGGCGATTAACAGCGAGCGTGAACTTGAGGATCCGCAGCGAAGGACTCGGTCTTTGGCTCATGCTCAATCGATGTTTCGACCGTTTTGGTCTAATCCGCCTGTCTGCACGTCATGGTTTTGAGGTCGGACCAGGGTCAGCGGCGAGTGGCCATATATATAGATAGTCTCAAATTAGGGGGCGCCGAGCGGGTGACCCTGCTGATGGCCAATTGGCTGCACTCAGCTAATTGGCAGCCACTGCTGCTTACTCGCAAACCCACGAGTTGGGATTTCTATCCAATGCCAGAGGGGGTTATTCGCAGCGTCGAGCAGGCAGATCCGCTTTGGATGAAACGTCTGGGCCCATTGGCGTTGCCCTGGCGTTTAAAACGATTGCGGAACTGGATTCGACAGGAACAGATCACCCTTGTGATCGGGATGACTACGATTCCAGCGATAAAACTTCTATTAGCAACTGTTGGACTTGGAATTCCTTGTGTGATTTCAGAGCGGAACTATCCGCCGATGAAACGACTGGGTCTGTCTTGGCGTCTACTGCGTCGTCTTACCTATCCGTGGGCTGCCCTTCATTTGGTGCAGACTGATTTCGTTGGGAGGTGGTTGAGCCTTCATGTGGGGGCTAAAGAGCAGCTGTTACTTCCCAATCCGGTGATATGGCCGCTGCCAGTTTTAAAGCCGGAGCTGGACCCCAACTCTTGGTTGTCACAGTTCGGTGTGGGTGTCAATGATCCAGTACTTCTTGCCGTTGGGACTAAAGCCCAGCAGAAAGGATTTGATCGTCTAGTGGGCTGGTTTCGGGAATTGGCACCACAACACCCACGTCTGCAATTAGTCATTGTGGGGATTGCAGTTGGCACTTATCACGGCCGTGATCAACAGCAGGACCTGTGCCGGTTGTTAGAAAACGATCCTCTACTGCGGGACCGACTGCATTTCCCTGGTCCAGTTGGCAATATTCAGCAGTGGTACGAACGCGCACAACTGTTTGTGCTTTCGTCTCGTTATGAGGGCTTTCCAAACGTCCTACTTGAGGCGATGGCTAGCGGTTGCTGCTGTATCGCTTCAGACTGCCCTCAAGGTCCAGCAGAGTTAATTCAAGATTCAGTAAACGGACGTCTCATTCCTGAAAATGCATCTACACAGCACTGGATTAATGCCATTAATGAGTTATTAAGGCAGCCGGTCCTACGGCAAGGCCTAGGTGCTGCAGCTGAGGAGGTGAGGGATCGCTATCACCCAGAACGCTTGTCAAGTTCATTCATCGCTGCGCTTGATCATCTCTTGCAATGACAAATGAGAACGGGGTGGTGCTCTTCCACCACGGCTTAGCATCTAAAACGCGCCGTTGCTTATAGCGAAACGTTATTCGTTAAGAGGATCAACATTATGTATGTTCACGACTGTCTCCGCACGATCCGGTGGTTCGTTTGGTTCCTCTTTGTGTGAGTCAAATCGATCTATGTATTCAGGTTGAGGCTCGATGGTGGCACCACTCTTGATCCTCAGTTCGCCACTATTGACTTTGGTGCCATGAGGCCGCAGCGTTTATTGGTGATGGCTCCCACGCGTCGGGCGGCATCCGAGACTTTTGTGCGCGCCAACCTTGCCGGCCTCCCCTTCGCGACAACGGCATATTTCGGTGATGAGCGGCCGCTGGTTCAGCCCTTGCGTCTTGCCTATGGCGTCGCTGTGCTGATCAGCAAATTGTTCACTCATTTGGGTTGGCTGCGTTTGGCCGGCTGGCCTGCCGCCGCGGTGGCCAAACGGCTGGTGCGGAGGCATCAGCCGGATCTGCTGTTGGTTGAGTTCGGCTTCCATGCGCTGCGGGTGATGGAGGCTGCGGCGGAGTGTGAGCGTCCCTTGGTGGTGCATTTCCGCGGTTCGGATCTGTCGGCTTGGACCAAGTTCGGATCCCAGAAGATGCGCTATCGCCGGTTGATGCGGATTGCCTCCGGAGCAATCGTGAAATCCCAACCCATGCGGCAAACTCTGCTGGATTTGGGGATGGAGTCCGAGCGGATCCTTATTAGTGCTTCGGGTGCCAACGAAACGTTGTTTCACTCCAGTGCTCCTGGATCGGCGCCCCCGGTTTTTCTAGCTGTGGGCAGGTTTGTGGCCAAGAAAGGTCCTTTGCTGACGATTCGGGCTTTTGCAGAGTTGGTAAAGCAGCATCCCAGGGCTGGTGTGGCGTTATGGATGGTTGGGGAAGGGCCGTTGCAGAAGCAGGCCCAAGATTTGGTCAGGCAGCTGGATCTCGAGTCCGTCGTGCGATTTCTTGGTGCCCAGCCTCAGCAGGAGGTTGCCGCTCTGATGCGTCAGGTGCGTGGGTTTGTGCAGCATTCCGTTGTGGCGCCCGATGGAGATAGCGAGGGCAATCCGGTTGCCGTGATGGAGGCTCAGCTCAGCGGACTACCGGTGGTCGCGACGCACCATGCGGGGATTCCGGAAGTGGTGCGGCACGGCGAGAGTGGTTGGCTAGTGGCTGAAGGGGATGTGGGTGGGATGGCAGCAGGACTACAGCGGCTTGTCGAGGATCCAGTTCTGGCGCAGCGTTGGGGGCAAGTCGGCCGCAGCTCTGTTCAGCAGCGATTCACGATCGATCACCATCTCAGGGATGTGGCGCAGTTTCTGCGCGGTATTTCTCCACGATCCCGTTCTCAGACGTCTGTCCGATGATGACCCGCCAAAGGCTGCTCTTGATCCGTGGGCTCGGTCATAGCGGCACCACGATTCTGGATTTGGCACTGGGAGCCCATCCCTCGATTGTTGGTTTGGGAGAAGCCGTGCGGATCCTTGAACGCCCTCGACCCGATGAGGCGCAGCGTGGACCTGCCCAGCTCAGGGGAGCTCTTCGGTATGAGCGTTCCTGCACCTGCGGCAAGTTGGCCGCGGACTGTCCTGTTTGGGGTCCTCTTTTGGAATGGCTCCCTGCCCACGACGATTGGCCACTCCAAGCGAAGCTGAAACATCTTTTGGCGACGTTGCCGAGTATGGAGTCCCACAGTTGGGTGGTGGATTCATTTCAGGACGACCGAATCTTGCCGTTTTTGAATGATGCCGATTTTGAGATCCGGGTAATTCATCTCACTCGTGATGTCCGCAGCTGGGTGCACTCCCGATCACCTAAGGAGCGCCAGCAGGGACGTTGGCTTCCAGAATTGCGCCCTCTGTTGCGCTGGTGGCGTCTGAGCTCTCGAGATGCCCACCGGTTCGAGGCCCTCGGCCAAAGAGTGTTGCGTTTGGGGTATGAGGAGCTGGCGTTGCAGCCTGCTGTCACCTTGCGTCGCGTCTGCGATTGGCTTGAGTTGCCTTTTGTCGAGACCATGCTTCAGCCTGGGAATTACTCCACCAGCCATGTGCTCTCGGGAAACCGCATGCGCTTTGATCCGAGTAAACGCCAACGGATCCTTTATGACGGCAGCTGGATGAAAGCAGCGCCGGGTTTAACCCACTTGGCACTACTGCATCCAGCGTTGTTCCGCCTCAATCGTCAGCTGGTTTACTCCGGTTGGCCGTCCAAGAATTGAAATTGACTGTTTCGGTAAATCTTGTCTTTATCGATGCCCGATTTCCTTCAATGTAAATCTAGGCGATTCCATCGACAACGATCATTGGAACAGTTGTATGTCAGGACTGGGCCCAACTGCCGCGCGATCATTTAATTAGATATCAAGTGCACCATCGTGTTGCGGTCGGCCAATGTCGATCGAGATTCAGTTGAGGCTGCTTTTTAAGCAGTGTTTTGAAGGTGGAAGCCTGGGTTCGACCTATCCGCGCCAATAGTTCATCTGGAACAAGAGTGCTTGAGGAGCTGGCATTTACCTTTTTTGTGATGTCCATCGGTTGATATGGAAGTGACATCTGCTCGTACAAGCGGTGGTGGCTAGATGCGTCGAAGAGTTTCTCGAAAAGCAACAGACAGATGTCTTCTTTTGCGAAGCTTTCGTTGAGAGAGTTCAGGGTGCTGATGTAGTCGCTGCGCAGACTTGGATGTTGTTCAAGCTTGTCAGCAAGTTTATGCAATGCTCTCAGTTCATCGGTTGGGTTGAGCTTGTTTTTTTTGCGCAGCTGCATTCGTTGCTGGGAGAGCAGGCGCTCGATGGGGTCCCGCATGATGAACACAGGACAAGTGCGAATGGACCGCTCTTTGAATGCATCACGGATCCACGCAAATGTCTCTGCACTTAGGCAGGCATAAGACGGCGTGATGTCACCGCTTAGCCTGCACCCAGGACGATTCAGGAGTCTGGTGAAGTAGTCGAAATAACGGTTCGGATTTTGAAAGAATCGCCCACGACGCCATGTGCGCCAGCGCCAGAGCGGTGGATTTTTGGGGCGGTAGCGGACGAATGCGTCAAGGGTCAGCGCATCAAAAAGGTGATACTCCTTGCAGAAGCCGAAGTTTGCGTCGTGACGGCGGCTGAGTTGATCATGCAACCAGGAAGTCCCAGATTTCTGGGCGCCAACACCGAGGAGAAAAATGGCGTCGGAGGTCAAGGGTGTCTTGAGCAGTGGATGGTCATCAGTTGATCTCGAGAGTTGGCATTCCTTTCACCAAATCGTCGATGGCTTTAACTTGGATCAGAAAGGCTTCGAGCTGATCGAGAGGTAGGGCGCTGGGACCGTCGCATCGGGCCTGAGCGGGGTCTGGGTGAGCTTCTAGAAAAAGACCCGCCAGACCGACGGCCATTCCGGATCGTGCGAGATCAACCACCTGCGTTCGGCGACCACCGGAGGCCGCGCCACCGGGATCACGGCATTGAAGGGCATGGGTTACGTCAAAAATAAGGGGTAGGTCATCACAGGTGCGCTTCATCACTCCGAAGCCGAGCATGTCAACTATGAGATTGTCGTAACCAAAATTGGTACCGCGCTCACAGAGCAGCAGTTGTTCATTGCCGCACTCTCGAAACTTATCGACGATGTTGCGCATTTGTTCCGGGCTCAGGAATTGCGGCTTTTTGATATTGATTACGGCACCGGTTTCAGCCATTGCTCGGACCAAATCGGTCTGCCGTGCGAGAAAGGCCGGAAGCTGAATAATGTCGGCCACCTTTGCTGCTGCTGTTGCTTCCTCGGGGCTATGCACGTCCGTAATCACAAGGATCCCATGCGTGTCCTTGACGGCTTGAAGGATATTGAGTCCCTGCTCGAGTCCAGGCCCACGGAAGGAATGGATGGAGGAGCGATTGGCTTTGTCGTAGGACGCCTTGAACACCAAAGGGATGTTCAGCCGTTGGCAGACATTTTTGTAATGTTCTGAGCAGTGGAGGGCGAAGTCGAGATCCTCAAGAACATTCACCCCGCCTAGCAGCGTGAATGGGCGATCATTGGAGATAGTGAGGTCGCCTACCTGAATCTGACCCGCTGTCATTACAACCCAAGAAGTCAGGCGGAGCTTACCGGGCTTTTGCAGACGGTCCTGCGGCGATAGCCTCCAGCCCATGAGCTTTTTGGCCGGCCTCAACGACGCCCAGCGCAGGGCGGTGGATCACCACGAAGGGCCTTTGCTGGTGGTGGCTGGTGCCGGTAGTGGCAAGACCCGAGCCCTCACCCATCGCATTGCCCACTTGATCGGTGAGCACGGTGCGGATCCGGCGCAGATTCTTGCGGTGACCTTCACCAATAAGGCTGCCCGAGAGATGAAGGAACGCCTGGAGGTGCTGCTGGCTCAGCGCTTGGCGCAAAGTCAATACGGACAACCCTGGAGCACCCTCCCGGCGATGGAGCAGCGTCAGTTGCGCTCTCGTATTTACCGCGAGGTGAGCAAGGAGTTGTGGATCGGCACGTTTCACGCGCTCTTCGCACGCTTACTCCGCTACGACATCGACAAGTTCAAGGATGCGGAAGGACTGAGTTGGACCAAGCAGTTCTCGATCTACGACGAGGCCGATGCCCAAAGCCTGGTGAAGGAGATCGTGACGCAGGAGCTGCAGCTCGATCCCAAGCGTTTTGAACCGAAGAAGACGCGTTGGGCCATCAGTAATGCAAAAAACCAGGGATGGCTTCCAGATCAACTAGAGGCCAATGCCGAGGGTCAGCGCGGCAAGCTCACGGCCGATGTCTACCGCCGTTATCGCAAGGCTCTGGCAGCAAACAACGCGCTCGATTTTGATGACCTGCTGCTGTTGCCTGTTCAGCTGTTGCAGCAGAACGACCAGGTGCGGTCCTACTGGCATCGGCGTTTTCGCCATGTGCTGGTGGATGAATACCAAGACACCAATCGCACCCAGTACGACCTGATCAAGTTGCTGGTGACCGATGGCAAGGATCCCCAGGTCTATGACGATTGGAATGGACGTTCAGTGTTCGTGGTGGGCGATGCCGACCAGAGCATTTACAGCTTTCGGGCTGCTGATTTCACGATCTTGATGGGGTTCCAGGACGATTTCGGCGACCAAGCGCCGGATGATGCCACTCGAACGATGGTGAAGCTGGAGGAGAACTACCGCTCCACCGCCACAATTCTCGAGGCGGCCAACGCCCTCATCGCCAACAACAGCGAGCGGATCGACAAGGTCCTCCGACCGACCCGAGGTGAGGGTGAGCTCATCACGCTGACGCGTTGTGATGACGAGATTGCTGAAGCCGAAGCGGTGGTGCACCGCTTGCGGATGATGGAGGCCGCCAACCCCGAGCTGAGCTGGGGTGATATGGCCGTGCTGTATCGCACCAATGCTCAGTCCCGTGCGATTGAAGAGTCGTTGGTGCGTTGGGGAATTCCCTATCTGGTTGTCGGCGGTCTGCGTTTTTACGACCGTCGCGAGATCAAGGACGTCTTGGCCTATCTGCGCTTGCTCGTGAATCCGGCTGACACGGTCAGCCTGTTGCGGGTGATCAATGTTCCCAAGCGCGGCATCGGTAAAACAACCATTCAGCGCCTCACCGACGCGGCCAATCAGCTGGGAATCCCTCTCTGGGATGTCGTCAGTGATCCGGAAGCGGTGCGATCGCTTGGAGGGCGTTCGGCAAAAGGTCTTCTGCAGTTCTGCGAACTGGTGAATGATCTCCAGGGACGCATCCACGACACCGCACCATCTGAATTGATTCAGCAGGTGATGGAAAAAAGCGGTTATGTCAGCGAACTCATCGCCGATGGCACCGATGAGGCTGAAGAGCGTCGCCGCAATCTCCAGGAGTTGGTGAATGCGGGATTGCAATACCAGGAGGAGAACGAGGAGGGCAATCTCGAGGGCTTCCTGGCCTCAGCTGCTTTGTCCAGCGATGCCGACAGCAAGGACACCGCGTCAGACCGGGTCACCTTGATGACTCTGCACAGCAGCAAGGGGCTTGAGTTTCCAGTGGTCTGCCTCGTGGGTCTCGAACAGGGTCTCTTTCCGAGTTATCGCTCCTTGGATGATCCCGCTTCTCTTGAGGAAGAACGACGCCTTTGTTATGTCGGCATCACGCGGGCGAAGGAGCGTCTGTTCCTGTCGCATGCCAGTGAACGACGGCTCTGGGGGGGGATGCGTGAAGCGGCTGTGCCGTCGGTATTTCTCTCCGAATTGCCTGAAGCATTGGTGCAAGGAGATCTTCCCCAGAGCGGTGGGGCTGCACTCCGCCGGGAGCGTCGGTTGGACCGACTGACGCGCATTGACCGAGATGCGCCCTCCTCATCGGCCCCTGCTAATGCCGTGCGTCGGCGTCAGGCGGGGCCGGCTCCCGGACGAAGTTGGAGCGTGGGGGATAAGGTGTCACATTCCAGCTTCGGTGTCGGCGAAATCACGCACACCTTTGGCAGTGGAGAAAAGGTATCGATCGCGGTGAAATTTGCAGGCATGGGGCCAAAGATCCTCGATCCACGGCTTGCGCCCATTCAACCTGTGGATTGAGCACGGACTACTCTGCTGCCCAGCCACTCTTGGTCTGTGTCAGCCGTTGTTCAGCCGATTCCTATTTTCATCGGCTACGACCCCCGCGAGCGGGCGGCGACCAACGTTTTAATCGACAGCCTTTACCAACACAGCAGCGTTCCGCTGGCCATTACTCCCTTAGTAACACCTCAGCTGGAAAAGCAAGGCTTATTTCATCGCGAAAGGGATCCAAAACAGAGCACGGCATTCTCGTTCACCCGTTTTCTGGTGCCTTATCTGATGGGCTACCAGGGCTGGGCAATTTTTATGGACTGCGACATGCTTTGTCGCCAGGACATCAGAGCGCTTTGGGATCAGCGTGATGATGCTTTCGCGGCAATGTGTGTTCAACACGCCCATGAGCCTGATCAGAAGGTGAAATTTCTGGGCGAGGTCCAGAGCGCGTATCCCAAAAAAAATTGGAGTTCGCTGATGCTCCTGAATTGCAGCCGTTGCGGTCGACTGACCGTTGATTACGTCAACACCGCTAGCGGACTGGAATTGCACCGTTTTCATTGGCTCGAAGGGGATCACGAGATCGGTGCGATCGAGGGTGGCTGGAATCATTTGGTGGACGTCCAGGCCCCGCCCGATCCATTGGAGTCATCCCCAATGCTGCATTGGACCTTGGGTGGTCCCTGGTTTCGAGAGCAGCGCACCATGGGTGGCCCTCTAGCCGCTGAATGGTTCAGTGCCCGGGATGATGCGATGAAACTCTGGGATTGATGGGGATGAATCGTTCGGTTGTTGCAGTCCCTGCCCGTCTGCAGTCGTCTCGTTTACCCAACAAGGTGCTGGCTGAGATTGGTGGTCAGCCAATGATTCAGCGAGTTCTTGAACGCTGCCGTGAGGCCCGAGGGGTTGAGGCTGTTGTGCTTTGCACGGATAGTGATGAGCTCCGTCATTTGGCTGAGGGCTGGGGCTTCCCTGTGTTGATGACGTCCGCAGACTGCAGTTCAGGGAGTGAGCGCATCGCGTCGGTGGCCGACGAGTTGATGGCCTTGGGTTGGGCTGCAGGCAAACCGATGCCGGGTCAGACCGCTGTGATCAACGTGCAAGGGGATCAACCTTTTATCGATCCTTTGGTTATCGAAGCCATGGTGGCTGAGTTTCAACGCCGTGATCCGGTGCCGGCTGTGGTCACGCCTGTGTACAGGTTGAAGCCAGACACCGTGCATAACCCCAATGTGGTCAAGACGCTCTTGGCGCACGATGGACGCGCGCTGTACTTCTCACGCTCAGCGATCCCCCATGTACGGGACGTCGATCCGGCGGATTGGCCTCAGCACACCACCTACTGGGGTCATGTGGGTATGTATGGCTTTCGTGGTGATGTTCTGGCTGCTTGGGACCAGCTTCCTGCCTCACCACTCGAGGATCTGGAGCGACTCGAGCAGTTGCGATTGATCGAGGCTGGCCACACCATTGCGACCTTTGAGGTCACGGGCACTTCCCTGTCTGTTGATACTGCTGAACAACTTGAACAGGCGCGGGCGATGGCGGGCTGAGCTCGGCTCTACCTGGGTTTTTAGTCGTTGCGATCGCGCCAGCCTTGGCGGCGTAATCCCTCCCATCGGCCCCTGGCGACCAAAATCCGCTCGGCAAGTTCACGGACAGCTCCATGGCCGCCTCGTCTTCGGAGGACGGCATCTGCACCTTGGCGAACCGGTGCGCATGCATCGGCTGGTGCGAGCAGTAATCCCACAGCTGGGCGTACGGCAAGATCATTGAGATCATCGCCGACGAAGGCGGTTTCATTGGTCTGGGCGCCAACCTCTTGTTGCAGCTTCCCGAGTGCAGCAGGTTTGTCTTTGATTCCCACCAGGCAGTGTTGGATGCCAAGTTGGCGCGCTCTCACCTCTGTGGCGCCACCCTGACCACCGCTTAGTAGCGCGACTTCGAGCCCCGTCTGCTGCAGTAAACGGATTCCAAGGCCATCTCGAACGTCAAAGCGTTTGCTCAGGCGTCCGTCGGCGTCAAACCAAAGACCTCCATCGGTCAGAACGCCATCCACGTCCAGCACCAGCAGCCGAATCCGGCGGATCCGATGCCTTAATAACCACCAACGCAAGGGGCTCATGCCAGGCCGGCCTGAATCAGGTCATGGAGACGCAGCAGCCCGAGCAGTTGTTTGTTGGGATCGACCACTGGCAGCACGGAGATGGGCTTGCGGCGGTTGTGTTCCATCTGTTCTAGGGCTTTCACCACAAGGACATCCCCTTGCACAGTGATCGGATCCGCTGTCATCAAATCGGCAGCGGTGAGATTGGTCCAGGTTTCGGCGCTGTTCAGTTGAAGAGCTCGTCGTAGGTCTCCATCTGTGATCAGACCGGCGATGGCGCCGGGATGGTCCGGCTGTTGCACCCAGCCACTGCCGATGCCATCCCTGGTGAGGCCACCGATGACATCGGGGAGTGGAGTCGTGGTGTCCAGAGGGTGCAACTTCCCAGCGGGAACCATGAGGTCTGCTGCCGTCAATGTCAGTTGTTTGCCTAGGGAACCAGCCGGGTGGTTGAGGGCGAAGTCCGCAGGGGAGATCCCACGCCGCTCCATCCACACCGCCGCGAGTGCATCGCCGATCGCCATGGCAACAGCGGTACTGGCTGTCGGGGCCAGGTTGAGAGGGCAGACCTCACGGTCGACGGCGGCTTCCAGCACCACATCACTGCCGCGGGCGAGGGAGGAATCCGTGCGGCCGACGATGGCGATCCGTCCCGTCCCACGGCGGGTCAGATGCGGTAGCACGTCAAGGAGTTCGCCGGTTTCTCCGCTGTTGGAGAGCAATAGGCACACGTCTTCCGGAGCGACGACGCCGAGGTCGCCATGGAGGGCATCGGTGGGATTCAGAAACAGCGCCATCAGCCCGATTGAGGAAAACGTGGCCGCGATTTTGCGAGCCACGATTCCGCTTTTGCCCACTCCGGTAATCACGAGTTTCGCCTTGCGATCCGCGCAGCGTTCCAGCAGTTGCAGGGCCGCTTCGACCTGCGTGCTGCTCAAGCGGTCAGCTGCCGAGGCAATGGCGTTGGCTTCCTCCTGTAGGCAACGGGTGAGAGCAGACAAGCGTTGAATCCGGGATGATCGAGCCATTGTCCCGTACGTCCCTCGATGTCGCAGTCGGGTCTGGTTGCTGCGTTGGCGTCTTTGCCGGGGGTTTCGGCTGGGGTGTTGGAGGCGTTGCGGAGAGCTGCCGCTGAGTCCGGTGTGGTCCATTGCGCCCTCGTCGGTGGAACGGTGCGGGATCTGCTTCTGCATCGCTTGGAGCTTCTCCCTTGGTCGGGGATTTCTGATTTCGACCTTGTCGTGGAGGGTGATCTACCGGCCTTTGTCCGCTGTTTAACCGACCATCTCGGTCCGCAGCGGCTGACGGCGATGCAATGGCATGACAGCTTCGGAACGGTGTCGTTGACGGCCGATGGGGTCAGCCTTGATCTGGCCATGGCGCGGCAGGAGCTTTACCCCTCTCCGGCTGAAAATCCAGTGGTGCGGCCGGGCACCTTGGCGAGTGATCTGGTGCGGCGTGACTTCAGCATCAATGCCATGGCGTTGGATTTACGCACCGATGCGCTGATCGATCCTCACGGTGGCCAAGCTGCCTTGCAAGCCCGTTGCCTTGCCTTTCTTCATTCCGGAAGCGTTACCGACGATCCAACCCGAGTGATCCGCGCAGCTCGCTACAGCGCACGTTTGGGACTGGACTTGCTTGAGGAGAGCCGACGTCAGCTGGACAGCACGCTCGAGGACTGGCCTTGGCCCCGTGATCGCAGCAGTTCGACTTGGCCTCCTGCTTTGTCCACCCGTCTGAGGATGGAACTGGATCGTCTGTTCAGCCATGAGCCCTGGGCAGCGGCCCTTGATCAACTCTCGAGCTGGCAGGCCATGCCGTTGATCGATGCAGGTCTACAGGTCGATCCTCGCCGTTGCCGTCGCCTCAGGCAGGCGCAGCGCCTCGGTCTGCCGTTGATGCCCGCTTGGTTGGCGGCAGCGTCTCAGCCCGTGGCAGTGGCTGAGCGACTGCAGATCCCTGCTCAGCAGGTGCAATGGCTGATGGGTCTGGAAACGTTGCGCCTTTGGTTGCGTGACGCCGCCCCGTCAGATGCTGCTCCGCCGTCGCAGTGGACTGTGGCTCTGGAGACGGGCGATTGGCCGGTGCAATCTGTGGCTCTGATGATCTGTTTGCACCATCCCAGCTGGCGAATGTTGTGGCGTTGGTGGGCGCGCTGGCGGCATATTCAGTCTCCGGTGAAGGCCAAGGATTTGATGGCTCAGGGATGGTCGCCCGGTCCAGGACTTGGTGCGGAGTTGCGGCGGCGTCGAGGTCAAGCACTGGATGGTGGCTAATGCGATCTCGCCTGCTCTCCTGGGGAACCCTCTGCCTTGGCTTGGGTGTTCTGTTCGCCTTCCGTGCCCTGGCGTTGATTGATGCCACCGGGCTTTGGAGTGATGAGCTTTACAGCGTTGGTAAAAGCTTTCAGCCCGATCTCTCCGCCTTGATCGCGATGTTGCGGGAGGACACGCATCCACCGCTGTACTACCTCGTGCTCTGGTTGTGGGGCGGCGTGCTGGGAGGGACTCCAGTGACGTTGCGGTTGCTGTCTTGGTTGGCGTACGTCGGTGGGGGCATCGTGATGCTTGCCCAAACCCAGGCTCTGGCCAAGGAGCAAGGTCGTGATCCCTGGCGTTCTTTGCCGATTGGATGTCTGCTGGCGTTCTGCAGTCCCTATCCCATTCGCTTTGCGATTGAGGGCAAGAGTTACGCCCTCTTGGTGCTGCTGATCGCTTTGGCCTGGTGGTGGCGACGCCGAGAACGTGACGGCCTCTATGGCCTGGCGCTCGCCTTGGCCTCGCTCACGCATTTCTATGGACTGTTTTTGGCCTTGGCTGCTGCTACCTGGGATGCCTGGAACCGGCGTTGGCGTTCGGCTGCGGCCGCCGCCACGGCTGCAGTGCCTGCTCTGGCCTGGATCGCCTATGCCTCGGACTATTTGCTGAGTGATCGCGCTGGCAGTTGGATTGGCGTGCCCGATTTCGCCCTTTTTGAGGACACCCTCGCTCGGGCGATCGGGCTGTGGCCGTTGCCCAAGTTGGCGGTCTTACTGGTTCTGATGTGGGCTTTAAGGCGCCACGGTTGGAACTGGGGCAACCGTTTGCTGCTCGATCGCAGCGCTGTGATTCCTTCGTTGCTGATGGTGGCGGCCGTGGTGGCGGTTTCGTTCGTGAAACCATTGGCGTTCAGTCGTTATTTCGTCGTCCTTCTCCCGGCTTTGCTGCCCTGGTTGGCGGTGCAGGCCGGAACGGTCATCCTCACGCCTCGGCCGCGTTGGTTTGTGGTGGTTGCGTTCGCAGCCTTATTGGCGACCTGGTGGGGACCGGGATTTGCTGAACTGGATCCCTTGCAACCGGCTTTGCGTGAACAGGACCAATTTGCGCTGGTTAGTCGCAGGACAGCCGGGGTTTCCAATCGCTACAGCCCTCGGGCTCGGTTG
>NZED01000028.1:1764-9634 GCA_002690325.1 Synechococcus sp. ARS1019 | reverse complement strand
TCTCAATTTCGAGAATCCGATTGCTCACGCCGAGGGTGACCGCCCGCTGCTCGAGGGTGGCCTTCACTTTCTTCTCACAGCTGGACGCCACTTGAACGGCATACCAGCGAGCGACAGCCGTCTTGGCGCCGGAGTCGGATACCAGCGTCCCCTCATCGCCATCATTGGGTGCCGGTAAATCGAGCACCTCTGCGTTATCCGGAGTAGTCAGGTCGTCAGGCACGGTGGTAACGAAGCTTCAGAGCAGAAAACCGACGGATCTCAGCGAAAGATCTGGGTGGAACCCCACGTAAAAAACCGACTGACGGCAGCAATCGCTGCAGCCGACAAACTCACCATCAAGATCACAGCAATGGATTCGCTGAACAGTTGCTGGCGGCTAGGCCAAACAACAAGCTTCAGCTCATCGAACGTTGCTGCCAGGAAGTTCCCCGATCGGGTGGATTCCGCATCAGACGTTGAACTAGCTGTGGTGGTGTCCTCAGATGGTGGGCTGGTCACGGAAGAAGGGGACCGAGAGTTGACAAGGGCGCCGCAAAGCACCACGCCAAACGATCACCCTACCGGATGCCCTGTCGCATCCCCGGGTTCAAAGCAGAAAGAGCCATCTCCATCGGGACTCAAGCACACACGAACACCGCTCACACCCGTGAAGCGCTCTTCCAATAACTGAGTCGCCAGGGGATTCTCGAGCTCACGGCGAAGCACACGTCGCAGCGGACGCGCCCCGTACTCCGGTTCATGGCCGCGATGGGCGATCGCCTCCGCAACAGCGTCATCAACCTGCAAAGCAAGACCTTGCTCCTGAAGGAGAGCGGCCAAATCGGTGAGTTGAAGACGGACAATCCGAACAAGATCGGCAACCTCGAGGGGACGGAAGCGAATGACCTCGTCAATCCGGTTCAAGAACTCAGGTCGGAATTGAGCGGCCAGAGCAGCATCCACCTGCTGCTGCAGCTGAGCTTCATCAGCCTGATCTTGCTGTCGCGCATGTTCAAGAATCGCCTGACTGGCGAGGTTGCTGGTCATCACCACCACGGTGTGGCGGAAATCGACGGTGCGGCCCTGGGAATCGGTGAGACGGCCGTCGTCGAGCACCTGCAGCAGCAGGTTGAACACATCCGGATGGGCTTTCTCCACCTCATCCAGCAGCAGCACCGCATAGGGACGTCGACGCACAGCCTCCGTGAGCTGGCCGCCCTCCTCGTAACCGACATAGCCCGGTGGTGCCCCGATCAAACGAGCCACGGCATTGCGCTCCATGAACTCACTCATGTCGAGGCGAACCAGGGCCTCCTCCTCGTCGAACAGAGCTGAGGCCAACGCCTTGGCCAATTCGGTCTTACCGACTCCCGTCGGGCCCAGAAACAGAAATGAGCCCACGGGCCTGCGCGGATCCTTCATCCCGGCGCGGGCCCGCCGAATCGCCGCCGCCACAGCCGCCACGGCTTCGGGCTGACCAATCACCCGCTCAGCGAGGTGCTGATCCAAGGCCAACAATTTGCGGCGTTCGCCGGCTAGCAAGCGTTGAACAGGAATCCCGGTCCAACGGGCGACAAGATCGGCAATGTCTCCTGCCTCCACCTGCTCACGCAGCAAAGCAGTGCCATTGGTTTGCGCTTCCGCTTGAGAGGTTTCCAGTTGTTCACGACGTTGCTGCACGGTGTGCAGCTGGTCGTACTGCAGACGCGCCGCTTCCTCCAAATCGCCTTGCCGCTCGGCATCAGCAATCGCATGGCGGAGATCTTCGTCCTGTTGCAGGAGTTGTCTGAGTTCATCGAGCTGAGCCCGCTCCTCCTGCCAGCGCCGCCTCAGCGTTTCAAGGTGATCTGCCACCTCCAAACGATTGCGCTGCAGCTGTATCCGTTCCGCATCCGGCGCTTGCTCTGCTGCCAACAAGGCAAGTTCAACCCGACGTAAATCTGCTTCCGCCTCCTCCACTACCTGGGGTTTGGAGGTCACATCCATCTTCAGCTGTGCCGCGGCCTCATCAATCAGGTCGATCGCTTTATCCGGTAAGCAGCGATCGCTGATGTACCTGGAGGCCAAACGATTGGCCACCTGAATCGCCTCATCGGTAATCGTGACACCGTGATGAAGCTCATAGCGCTCCTTCACCCCACGCAAGATCTCCAAGCTCAGCTGCATATCGGGCTCGGCGATCAGCACCTGCTGGAAACGACGATTCAGGGCTGGATCCTTTTCCACCGTGCGGCGGTAGTCCTCCGGCGTGGTCGCGCCGATGCAGCGCAAATCACCACCAGCCAACGCCGGCTTCAACAAACTGCCTGCATCGGTTGTGCTGCGATCACTGCCCACAACTGTGTGCAGCTCATCGATAAACAGCACCACACCTGAGTCGGAACCACTCACTTCCTCCAGCACTGAACGGAGGCGTTCCTCGAACTGGCCACGGAACTTGGCACCGGCGATCAAAGCACCGACATCAAGGGCCACAAGGCGCAGACCTTGCAGCGAATCGGGCACTTCACCGGACACGATCCGTTGGGCCAGCAACTCTGCAATCGCGGTTTTTCCAACCCCTGGTTCACCGATCAGCACAGGGTTGTTCTTGCTCCGCCTCGACAACACCTTGATCAGATTGCGGATCTCCCCATCGCGACCGATCACCCGATCCAACGCACCGCGCTCAGCCTCAGCGGTGAGATCGCGGCCATAGCTCTCGAGCGCTGTCGGCACTGCCTCCGGCTCGACTTCCTCAAGGGCACGAGGTGCTGACTCACCTTGGGCCACAACACCGGTAGGCGTCGGTGGCGTTGGACGCGACACGGTGGCGCGACGGGCGGCAATTGGTGCCGGGTCGGCTGTGCGCACCACGCGCGACGGCGAAGCAGAAGAAGCTGCAGCAGGAGCGGGTGAGGCACTCGGCGGCCTCTGAAGACTGGCCTCCAGGCGATCAGCAGGACAGCCCAGTGCTTCAAACAGTCCGGCACCAACACGAGGATCGCGTCCCATGGCCATCAGCAACTGAGGCACATCGATCAGGCGTGACCCCCAGCGCGCACGGGCGTGCTCGGCAGCTTCCAGGAGCTCTTCAAGATCATCTCCGATGTAGAGCGCATCACCCCGGGCCGGGGGCTGCTCCGCAAGAACATCCTCGAGGCGATCCAGCAGGTCGTCGGCGCGAATGGGGAGAGCATCCACCCAGCGGCTGTAAGCACGGTCGCTGAAAAGCACCTGCATCAGATGCTCAACATCAAGCTGATCGTGCCGCCAACGCCGCGCCACATCCTGACTGGCCAAAAGCAGATCCCAGGCCGCGTCACTAAAGCGATCGGGCTCGTGGGTCAGGCTGCCTTGCACCGAGGTGGACTCCGTCATCAGGCGGTCGCGAACGCGCGTGAGGCCAGTTGGATCAATTCAATTTTGTAGCCATCCGGATCTTCTAGGAAGGCCAGCACCGTGGAACCGCCGGATTTCATTGGCCCGGGGTCGCGCACAACCTTGCCTCCCTTGGCCTGAATCGCAGCACAGGTGGCGTACACATCCTCCACCCCCAAAGCAATATGACCGTAAGCGTCACCCAAGTCGTAGGCCGGTGTATCCCAGTTGTGGGTCAGCTCGATCACGGTGTGATCACTCTCCGGCCCGAAACCCACAAAGGCCAGGGTGAAACGGCCCTTGGGGTAATCCTTCCGACGCAGCAATGTCATGCCAAGAACCTCGGTGTAGAAGGCCAGCGAGCGCTCCAGATCCCGAACCCGAAGCATCGTGTGCAGCATCCGCATGGAAGTTGAACCGAGCCTGTGATCACCCGTTCATTCTGACGGGGTGACATCGATCACAACAGGGGCGCAGGGGGCGACCCATAAGATCCCAGGGTTACACACCTGTCCAACGTGATCGATTCCCTCGACCTCGTCATCGACACCATCGTGGCCCGTGAGGTGCTCGACTCCCGAGGCAACCCGACGGTGGAAGCGGAGGTTCTGCTCGAGGGAGGCGCCATGGGACGGGCGATCGTGCCCAGCGGCGCCAGCACCGGCGCCCACGAAGCCCATGAACTCCGCGATGGCGGTGACCGCTACATGGGCAAAGGCGTCAGCAAGGCCGTCACCAACATCGAAGAGCGCATCGCCCCCGCCCTGTGTGGGCTATCTGCACTCGACCAAGCCGCGGTCGATGCAGCGATGCTTGAGCTCGATGGCAGCGACAACAAAGCCAGCCTGGGAGCCAACGCAATCCTCGCGGTGAGCATGGCCAATGCCCGTGCCGCTGCCAACGGCCTCGGGATCCCTCTGTACCGCTATCTGGGTGGCCCACTGGCCAACCTGCTGCCGGTGCCCTTGATGAACGTGATCAACGGCGGCGCCCATGCCGCCAACAGCCTGGACTTCCAGGAGTTCATGCTGGTTCCCCATGGCGCTCCAACGTTCCGTGAAGCCCTGCGGATGGGCACCGAGGTGTTCCACACCCTGAAAGGACTGCTCAACGCCAAAGGCATGAGCACCTCCATGGGCGATGAGGGCGGTTTTGCACCAGACCTCGGCAATGTCGAAGCCGGCGACATCTTGGTGGAAGCCATCAGCAAAGCGGGCTACAAACCCGGCGAAGAAATCTCCCTGGCCCTCGACGTGGCCAGCACCGAATTCTTCGAGAACGGTCGGTACGCCTTTGATGGCGGCAGCTACACCAGCGCTGAGATGGTCGGCCAACTGGAACAGCTCGTGGAGAAGTTCCCGATCGTTTCGATCGAAGACGGCCTTGCGGAAGACGACTGGGAGGGCTGGAAGCTGCTAACGGAACGCCTCGGCAGCAAGGTGCAGCTGGTGGGCGACGACCTGTTCGTGACCAACACCAAGCGCCTGCAGCAAGGCATCGACACAGCCACCGCTAACTCGATCCTGATCAAGGTGAATCAGATCGGCTCTCTCACAGAGACCCTGCAGGCGATCGATCTGGCGGGACGCTCCGGCTACACCAGCGTGATCAGCCACCGCAGCGGTGAAACCGAAGACACCACAATCGCCGATCTCTCGGTGGCGACCCGGGCGGGTCAGATCAAAACGGGTTCACTCAGCCGCAGCGAGAGGGTTGCCAAATACAACCAGCTGCTGCGCATCGAAGACGAGCTCGGCAGCCAGGCTGTCTACGCCGGTGCCGTCGGCCAAGGCCCCCGCGGTAAAGCCTGATCGCGGCCGACTCAGCCCTCAACGGTTGGAGCCAGGCAACTGTTCCAACCGTTGATCGCGCCGCATGCGCAACTGCATGCGGAACCAATCAAGACCGACAGGGATGGCAGCACCTGCGGGAAGCACGGCCCAGAGCGGCCTCGAGCTGGCGCCGATGATCGCCGCAGCAAGTGCCAAACATCCCAAGAGAACGGCCTGACCGATCGACTGCTGCGCCACGATCATGCGCCGGAATTGTCGATCTGATTCACCGAGACGCACCTGAAGCTGCAGGTCACCCTGTTCCAAGCGCTCGAGACTTTCATCGAGGCGACGGGGGAATGCGGCAGCGCGACTGCTGAGAGCGCCCACTTGCCGGCCTAATTCGTTGAATAGGTCGTTGGTGCCGGATCCGCTCGAAGTCATTAGGGGAAGCAGGTAGGGCTTAGCGATCGCTACAAGGCTAAAAGCGGGATCCAGGCTTCTGCCGACNCCTTCNAAGGTNGACAGTGCCCGCATCACAAAAATCAGCTCAACGGGAAGGCGAAACGGCTGGCCGTACACCAGGTCGTAGAGATCCCCAGACAGCTTGTCGATCACGTTGGAACTGAACGGCGGTGTGAGGGCCTCTTTGAGCATCAACCGCACGAGACGGCGCACGGGCCCGACATCNATGGAGGACGTGATCACCCCAGCGGCTTGCAGTTCATCCACNAGAGCCGCCGCATCTCTTGATGCCGCCGCACGCACCATGGCGCCTAGTCGGCGGCGCAGGCCATCCGAGAGCAGCCCCATCATTCCGAAGTCGTAGTAGATCAGCGCGCCATCGCTGGCGACGGCCAAATTGCCGGGATGGGGATCGGCATGAAAAAAACCGAAGCGAACCAGTTGCTTGAGGTAGCTGGCGGCACCGATCTCAGCAACGGCGGCGGGGTCGATCCCAGCGTCGATCAGCCCTGCGCGATCGTTGATCTTGATGCCCGGNAGGTAATCCAGGCACAACACCCGCCGGGTGCTCAGTTCCCAAATCACACCTGGAATGCGGATCTGGTCGTCATCCAAAAACTGCTGACGAAAGCGTGCCGCGTATTGGGCCTCCACGCGAAAATCCAGCTCACGCATCAGCACCCGGCGGCACTCACGGGCCATGGCCGGCCAATCACGACCGCGACCCCAGCTGGGGTGACGCTGAAGCACCGCAGCCACCTGCTGCATCACCTCGAGATCAAGCCGGAACAACTCCTCGAGCCCAGGCCGCTGAACCTTGAGCACCACCTGACGGCCACTGCGAAGGCTGGCGCGATGAACCTGCGCCAACGATGCAGCACCGAGAGGTTCGGGATCGAGGTCAACCACCTCGGCACAGCGCTGACCGAGCGCGTCTTCCAAAACAGACTGAACCCTGTCAAACGAAAAAGGCGGAACGCTGTCCTGCAGTGACGCCAACTGCTCCACCCAGCCCGCAGGAAGGATGTCCGGACGGGCCGATAACAACTGGCCCAACTTGATAAAGGCTGAACCCAGTTGCAGCAGCTCTGCCGTGAGCCATCGGGCTCGGGTCGCCTGACGGCGAGCACGAGCNTCCGCAGTCATTCCATTGCGATAACTCCAAGCCTGTCCGTCCCACCACAGCAGACCCAGCAACTGGATCACCACGCGCCAGATCGTGAGCGCCCTGAGCAGGCGTCGGAGCGAAGCACGACGCAAAATCGCCTGCATCAGGCCTGCTCCTCAAGTTCGCGACTGATGGAGGCCACCATCGCNCTCAGGCGATCGATCCGCTCCTGCGGAGAGGCATCAGGTTCTTGACCAGTCCCAGCAGACGTTTCTTGATTTGGGTGCTCCAAGCGATCGGCCTCAGCACGAACCTCCTCCTGGAACAAGTCCCATTCCTGACGCAGTCGATCGGGAGCGTCCTGGGCCAAAACCGCCAACTCAGCAGCGACATCGGCTAAGCCATGACCCAAACGGGCGCTGATGCGATTGAGGGTGGCGCGAAACAACGCTTCCGATGAGCCCATCGATGCGAACCGATCAACCCAGATGGTGGCAGATTCGAGCCTTGATCAGAACTCAGGCGTCACCAACGGTGCGTCCAGAGGGATAAAAAAGTCCTCAGGCGNAGCCGGGACTTCTGCCTCCGCGGATTCCAAAGCAGGCGTCCCCAGCACAACAGGCTGCAAGGGCTGAACCGCACTGTCCTCAGCGATTGGATCGATGAGAGGAGCTGGAGACGCTGCNTCAAACGCGTCATCGGTCCAGACCGGAAGGGTCCAATCCGGTTGAGGAGGTGTTAGTNCAGCCTGCAGCTCAGGCTGGGGAGCNACAGCGGTCTCTACTTCTGGTTTCAAGGGCTCTGGGGCCTCAGCCACATCAAGCTCAACGGCAGGAAGCGCAGCGACGTCAACCTGCAAATCACCGGGGACACCGCCGTAGAGATCACGCAACCTCTCNAGGTCACGTCCAGGAAAGCTTGTTGGAGCAAAGACCAACTGCTCAGGCTTCTCCGCATTGGCCTGAAGAATCGCCACCCGTTTGGTGACACCAAAACCCAGCGAGAAACTCACACCAACCAGTAACGGCGCCACCCAAAAGCGAGGACGACGTTGGCTTTGACGTTGGGTCTGCTGATCCACGGTTGGTGATGGCTTCACAAACGACCTTCATGTGGGGCGATTGTCTCAGGCATCAAACCAAAAACTTGTTANGTCGTGTAGTCGGCGTTGATACNCACNTGA
>NZED01000028.1:0-1759 GCA_002690325.1 Synechococcus sp. ARS1019 | reverse complement strand
AAANCCNGTCCNGNACTNCNATNNGANNAGNAANACCCCTTTGCACNACTTTTACACTTGNGNCTGANATCCCANTNGTGNNGGTNCCNNTGTGACTTNCTTTGCACCAAAACCCCAGTAATGGCGAGGTTCTCACGGGTGATGGACCGCGTGGACCTACAGGGTGGTCAGCGGAACAACGCGTACATCTACAGAGACCCTCAGAAGGGTGGGAAGTGGCACCTTTACTTCCTGAATCGAGAGACAAACAAAAACCATCGGTTCGTTCTGAAGCGGTCTGACGGTGGATACCCAGATCCATCAGCAGCAGGAGAGAACGAAGCACTGGGTCTGGCACAAGAGCGATACATCGACCTCAGAACCAGAACCGACCGAGGGGAAGCGATCAAAGTCCTGACCCTGGGGGAGATGGTGCGACGGTTCCTGGAGAGAGAAGAGAGGCGAATCAGCAACAGACCTCACGAGGGCATCACCCCTGCACGATTCCGACTGATCCGCAACCAGTGCAGACACTTCCTCGACTACTGCACCGATGGACGTGGAGGTCCCAAAAAACAAGTGCACTTAGTGCGAAGGGGATTCCTTGATGCGTACCAGCACTGGCGGGAGGAACAGACCAGTGCAGTGGACAAGCAAGGCAGAAAACTCCCTCGTCCCACAACCCTGAACGGCGAGTACTCGACCATCAAACGGATGTGGAAGGAGGTGGCACTGGCAGAAGGGTTCATCACCCGAGACCAGTTACCTGAGATTCCATACGCGAAAAGTCCGAAGGATCAGTCCTATCGGCGTTCCTCCTTCAGCGTTGAGGAATGGGTGCAGTTGGAGAAGGCAGCAAGGACCTACTGGGTCGAGGGGAAAACCAGATACGACGAAGCAGGAGACCTTCTCGGTTATCACCAGATCAGTCGTGGTCCCAACAAGGGCAAGGAGAGTGATCGACCCATCACCAGGAACTCCCTCTATGGAGTGAACAAAGGAAAGGGGACAAAGCAGTCACCTCGTGCGAAGCAGCAGCAAGTGCATCGGCGGATGTTGTACCTGGCAATGAGGATTTCCATGGAAAGCGGAATCCGCATCGGTTCTCTTCGCAAGATGAGATGGGGGCACATCAGCGAAAACAAAACCCTCAGCAAGGAAGACCAGCAGATCTGGTGTCTTGTGGATGTACCCGCAGAAAACACCAAGACAGGGCGTTGGTATCAGTTATCCGCACCCATCGCACGACACCTAGAAAAACTGAGAGAACTAACTCACCCCAAGAGCAAACAAGACCTTCTCTTCAGGAATCAAAGCACTGGCAAATCACTGAGTGATCGAATCTGGAGAGATAGTCTTCAGGAGATGTTGGTTGAATCAGGACTAGCGACCTGGGCAGAAGGAGACTCCAACGACCTGAGGAAAACAGACATCACATCAGGAAAGAATTTGACTTGGTACTCATTCCGACACACCTGGATCACCTTTGCACTGGAACGAGGAGTTCCGATCGCGACCGTATGCAACAACTGCGATACGAGCATCCAGTACGTCCAGGAGCACTACTTCCACTACGACGCGAAGAGAGCGACTGATGCACTCTCAACTGGTCGAGGACAACTCAAAGGAGCGACTGGGACCGACTGGATGCGAGACCCATACGTCAAGGACTCGTAGGGCACACATCACTTGAAACTGGCAAAAAATTTTTTAGATTATCGAAATAATCCAACCCCAAACTGGTCCACCTATATATTGCGATTCAAAAGAATTCTTTTTC